>NZ_JAKEVN010000012.1:0-67494 GCF_022398505.1 Pseudoalteromonas sp. Isolate3
ATATTATAGTTGAGTTCTAGGATGGAAATTTCCCGTAACTCTTGCAGGGTGATTAAGTAAAAATTACAGCATAAGATAATTTTGTAATTATTCATTGGTTATTCATTAACCATTTTTCCCTAATCCATTACCAAGAAAATTGAAAAAAAATTTTTTTTCGATGTTTTCCACTTTTTCCCACGTAATTCATAGGCTTTGCCTGAGGCCTTATTTTTTCTGGCTTCACAAGGCGCTTATGATGATCTGCTTACTTGACAAAATGGCTTGTCAAGCCCTAAACTGGAGCACTGTGGTAAAAAGTGGTTTTTAGTGGATCAAACTGGATCGGAAATAATCATTAACGATTAATAACCTATTTTTAAGGCAAGTTATGTTTCGGGGTGCGAGCTCTCTGAGTTTGGATGATAAAGGACGCTTTGCGGTACCAACTAAGTACCGAGATGCGATCTTGTCTGAAGATCAGGGAACGGTTATTTGCACTGTGGCCTTAAACGAACCTTGTTTGTGGTTATACCCGTTAGCAGAAT
This sequence comes from Pseudoalteromonas sp. Isolate3, assembly GCF_022398505.1. Classification (NCBI taxonomy): domain Bacteria; kingdom Pseudomonadati; phylum Pseudomonadota; class Gammaproteobacteria; order Alteromonadales; family Pseudoalteromonadaceae; genus Pseudoalteromonas; species Pseudoalteromonas sp. Isolate3. Next base: position 528 of record NZ_JAKEVN010000012.1, read on the forward strand.
GGCTCGAAATCGAAGAACGATTATTAAAGATTTCGAACATGAATCCACGTGCTCGCCGCATGCAACGTATGTTGCTTGGTAACGCTACAGAGTATCAACTAGATAAAAATGGCCGAATTCTGCTGGCGCCGTCTTTACGAGCACACGCAGAACTTGGAAAAAAAATCATGTTGGTTGGCTTGATGAACAAGTTTGAAATTTGGGATGAAGATCGTTGGCATGAACAAATGCGCCAAGATACTGAAATTGAACGCCAAGGCGATTTTGAGGCGAATCCTGAGTTCGATAACTTCTCACTCTAACCACAATAATAAAAAGGCAAAAACTAGCTAATGACAGCGCAATTTGAACATGTCTCTGTACTGATGGACGAAACCATAGATGCTTTGGATATTAAACCCGAAGGCATTTATATGGATGGCACATTTGGTCGCGGCGGACACTCAGGGCAAATTCTTGCGCGTTTAAGTGAACAAGGTCGCTTGCAAGCGATTGATCAAGATCCACAAGCTATTAAAGCTGCTGAAAAATTTGCTGATGATGCACGTTTTTCGATTGCCCACACGCGTTTTTCAAATCTTAAAGCCGTTGCTGAAGATAACGATTTAATCGGTAAGGTTGACGGCATTTTGTTAGATATCGGTGTTTCTTCACCACAGCTTGATGATGCTGAACGCGGTTTTAGCTTTATGAAAGATGGCCCGCTCGATATGCGCATGGACCCAACCAGTGGTCGCAGTGCTTCACAATGGTTAGCTGAAGCTGAACTTGAAGATATTACCCATGTGATTAAAACCTACGGTGAGGAAAAGTTTGGTCGTCGCATTGCCCATAAAATCATTGAGACTCGTGAGCACACACCTATTACTAGCACTAAGCAGCTTGCTGATTTAGTCGATGAAGCTGTGCCGGTTAAAGATAAGTATAAGCATCCTGCAACACGAACATTCCAAGCGATCCGTATTTATATCAACAGTGAACTTGAAGAAATTCAAACTGCACTGCAAGCCGCTGTTGACGTTTTAAAGCCAGGTGGACGTTTAGTCGTTATTTCGTTTCACTCGTTAGAAGATCGCATTGTTAAGCAGTTTATAAAAAAACAGAGTAAGGGAGAGGCGATACCCAGAGGTCTGCCTTTGACTGATGCACAAATAAATAAAAACCTGACGTTAAAGGCAGTGGGTAAAGCCATTAAGCCAAGTAAGGCTGAAATTGAAGCTAATCCGCGTTCACGTAGTTCGGTATTAAGGATTGCACAGAGGCTGTAATGAAAGCTAAAGCGGTGAATCGACAACCCAACTTATTTGTGGAAATTTTTAAAGGCCTAGGAGCTAATAAGCTGACCTTGGCCTTATTGGTTGTGATTCTTGCTTCTAGTTTGAGTGTGGTTCAGGTGACGCACTTAGCGCGTCAACAATTGATAGAGCAAGATAAATTATTGCAAGAGCGCGATGAACTCGATCTTGAGTGGCGTTACTTGCTAGTAGAAGAAGAGTTTTATTCGCAGCATGCGCGCATTGAAGAAGTGGCAACCATGCAATTAGAAATGAAGCGGCCAACAAGCAAAGATGAACAGGTGGTAATACTGCAATGAGAAGCAGAGGGAAAAAGCCAACAAATACTTTGATCACATGGCGTTTTTCGCTGGTGTGTTCAGTCGTATTTTTAGTATTCATGTCGCTGGTCGCACGTGCTGCATTTTTACAAGTAATTGAGCCTGATAAAGCGCGCTCAGAAAGTGATAAACGTACGGTACGTGTTGAAAAACAACATGTGCAACGTGGCATGATCTTCGATCGCAATGGTAAAGAACTAGCTGTAAGTGTGCCTGTAGTGAGTGTTTATGCCGACCCTAAAGCGTTAAACAAGTCATTGATCAGTAAGGTACTGCGTCAAGCACGCAAAAACGGTGAAGACCAACAAGCGCTTGCTGAAAACACGGCAGAATTAAACAAACGTATTGCTGCTTATTACAATAATGATATTCGTTGGCGTGAGCTTGCGGATGTACTACGTATTGAACCTAGCAAAATTAACTCTCGTCTTCGTGATAATCCAAAGCGACGCTTTGTCTATTTAAAACGTCAAGTCACTCCTGCGGTTGCTAACTATATTGGCGATCTTCGTTTACCGGGTATCCATTTGCTGGATGAATCAAAACGTTATTATCCAGCCGGTGAAGTGACGGCTCATGTTATTGGTTTCACTAACATTGATGGCCATGGTATTGAAGGGATTGAAAAACTTTATGAAAAGGCGTTAACGGGCGTTGAAGGTCAGCGCACTATTCGTAAAGATGCCCAAGGTCGTGAAGTAGAGGTGCTTGATGAACGTGAGCGCGTAGAGCCAGAGAGCATTCACTTAAGTATCGACCAACGTATTCAAGCAATTGCTTATAAAGCAGTAAAATCAGCGGTGTTATCTTACAAAGCGACCTCAGGTTCAGCCATGGTTGTGGATGTTAAAACAGGTGAAGTGTTAGCGATGGTAAATAGCCCATCGTTTAACCCAAACAACCTTAATGACGCCGCACCGCATAAGCGCCGTAATCGAGCGATTACCGATTTATTTGAACCTGGCTCCACTGTTAAGCCACTAGCCATTTTAGCTGGTTTAGACTACGGCACAATTCAACCGGATTCAATCGTTGATACATACCCCGGCTGGATGCGAGTAGGCGGTAGTCTAGTACAGGATACCCGTAATCATGGTGAGATGACTTTAAGAGAAATCTTAAAATATTCAAGCAACATGGGGGTGACTAAGGTTAGCCAAGAACTTCCAAAAGATTACTTTGTTGGCCTATATCAAAAAGTTGGCTTTGGTAGCGATAGTGGTACTGGCATGGTTGGTGAGAGTAGTGGTTTATTTTACCCAAATCGCCGTTGGTCTGATCATGAAATTGCTGCACTATCATTTGGTTATAATCTAGCAGTAAGCACCGCACAAATGGCGCGTTTTTATGCCATGTTAGGTTCAGGTGGTGTCATGCGCCCATTGACTGTACTTAAACAAGATTCGGTACCTGAAGGCGAACGTATTTTTCAACAAAAAGACGTTGAAGCTGTTGTCCACATGATGGAAAGCGTATTCGAAAAAGGCGGTACTGCACAAAAAGTTCATGTTGATGGTTATCGTGCCGCAGGTAAGACAGGTACTTCTAAGAAAGCGGCTGTCGGTGGTTATGGTGACGAATACGTTGGTTACTTTGCTGGTATTGCACCTGCGAGTAACCCGCGTTTAGCAGTAGTAGTATTGATTAACGAACCGGGTGGAGATGTTTATTACGGCGGTGCGACGGCAGGCCCTGCATTTGCAGAGATTGTCTCCAATGCCTTAAGAATTCTAAACGTCGCACCGGACAAAGATGCGGTTGCGTACGTAGAAGGCAAAGATAACGATGCGTGATTTAAAACCGATTCTTAATCATATTGATATTGAGGCCAATAGTTTATTGGTCAATCAACTACGTCTTGATAGTCGAGATGTGAAAGCTGGCGATGTGTTTGTTGCCATTAAAGGTCATCAACTTGATGGCGGACAGTTTATTGAAAAAGCCATTGAAAATGGTGCGGTGGCAATAATTGCTGACCGTTTATGTGAGTTCGATTGTGAATTTGAACCACTTTATTTAGTAACAGATTTAGCAAAAAAGTTGCCAGCACTCGCCGCTGCTTTTTATCAACAGCCATCAAAGCAACTTGATTTAGTGGGTGTAACAGGCACCAATGGCAAGTCAACGACAACAGCGATGATCGCGCATTTAGCAGCGTACTGTCAAAAACGCACAGCGGTGATTGGTACACTTGGCTATGGGCACCCTGATAATCTCACTGAGCTTGCTAACACCACACCATCAAGTGTTGATTTGCAGCGTATTTTATCTGAACTCGTAGAGCAACAGAGTGATGTTGTGGCTATGGAAGTTTCGTCACATGGCTTAGTACAGCACCGTGTTGATCATTGTCAGTTTAAAGCTGCGGTGTTTACTAACCTTTCACGTGATCACTTAGATTATCATGGCACTATGGATGCCTATGGCGATGCTAAGTTGATGTTAATGCGTAATCATATGCCAGAGCTTGTGGTGCTTAACCAAGATGATGCTCAAGTTGAGGCATGGTTGGAAAAGTACGACTTTAATAACCTGATTTGTTATGGTCATAAAAATTTAACGCCTGAAAATGCACGCTTTGTGTATTTCAGTGATGTGACTTACGATAATGCAGGTATTTCGGCGAAGTTTGATACCAGCTGGGGGCAGGCTGAGGTTAATTGCACACTATTCGGTGAATTTAACTTATATAATTTAGCCGCTGCAATGGCCACTTTATTAGGTATGGGCTACCCACTCACTTTGTTAGTTGAAGCCTGTAAAACACTGCAACCAGTCGCTGGGCGCATGCAAGCATTTAGTGAGCCAGGTCAACCAACCTGCATTGTTGATTATGCTCATACTCCAGATGCACTTGCTCTTGCATTACAAGCACTACAAAAACATGTACCGGGTGGAGTGAGCTGTGTGTTTGGTTGCGGTGGTGATCGTGATAAAGGTAAACGCCCGATGATGGCCAAAGCCGCAGAAGGCAATGCAGACCGTATTATTGTTACTAGTGATAACCCGCGTAGTGAAGATCCAAACGCTATTATCGCAGATGTGGTTGCAGGGCTTGAACAGCCAGAACTTGCACATTGTGAAGCAGACCGAGCGCTAGCAATTAGTTATGCTATATCACAAGCCGGTGCTGATGATGTGATTTTAATTGCAGGTAAAGGTCACGAAGATTATCAAATTATTGGCGATCAACGAATCGACTTCTGCGATCGTCAATATGTACAACAACAACTAAAAGAAAAATCGCAAGGGGCGCAGTTATGATCCCTATGGATTTTGATTGGCTAGCAAATGTTCTAGCAACAGATTACCAAGGTGGTAATCAAAAGGTAAAAAACATCAACACAGACACTCGTACTTTGTGCGATGGTGAAGTGTTTTTAGCGCTACAAGGCCCCAACTTTGACGGCCACAAATTTGTTGCGCAAGCAAAAGAAAAAGGGGCGATAGCTGCTATTGTTGCGCGTCCCGTTAATGTCGATATTGTACAGTTTGTGGTTAGCGACACGCGCATTGCGTTAGGCCAAATTGGTACTGCTGTCATGGCTCAGGTCGCACCAAAAACGATTGCTATCACAGGTAGCGTAGGTAAAACGACCGTTAAAGAAATGTGTGCGGCGATTTTATCTGATCACGGTGAAGTCCTAGCAACAAAAGGCAACTTTAATAATGACATTGGTGTACCACTGACGTTATTACGCCTTGAGCCACAGCATCAATATGCGGTAATTGAATTAGGTGCCAATCACATTGGTGAAATAGCTTACACTGTTGCAATGACGAAACCTGATGTTGCTGTGGTATGTAATGTTGCAGCTTCTCACTTAGAGGGATTTGGGTCATTACAAGGTGTAGCAACGGCAAAGGGTGAAATCTATGACGGCTTAAAGCCTGATGGTGTCGCTGTGGTTAACTGCGACAGTGATTTTGCCGATTTTTGGCTCGAAAAATTAAATGATCGCAACGTAAAACGCTTTTCTACTAGCCAACAACTAGATTATTGGGCAGAAGATGTGGTGCTTGATGAACAAGCCCGTGCTTCTTTTGTGCTTTGTAATAAAGATAAAAAAGTGCCTGTCACCCTCGCATTACCTGGAAAACATAATATTGCCAATGCTTTAATTGCCACAGCCTTAACTACTGAGTTGGGTGTAAGCCTTGAAAATGTTGCATCAGCATTAGCAACCATGGGTGAAGTGAAAGGCCGTGTTAACGTCCTTAAAGTATCAGACACTTTGACTGTTATTGATGATACCTACAACGCAAATGTGCAATCGGTTAAAGCGGCAATTGATTTATTAAGTGATATGCCGGGCCGTCGTATTTTTGCGTTAGGAGATATGGGGGAGCTTGGCGAAGAAGCTCGTTTTTATCATCAACAAGTCGGTGAATACGCGCAGCAAAAAGGCATTGATGAGCTGTACAGCCTAGGGGTATTAAGCAAATCAGCCAGTGATGTATTTGAAAAGCCAAACCGCCACTTCTCAAGCCGTGAACAATTATTACAACAATTACAAAGTGAGCTTGCTCAATCGATGCAAAAAACCACGATCGTTGTAAAAGGTTCGCGTAGTTCTCGAATGGAACTTGTGGTCACAGATTTAGTAAATGGCCAGCAAAATGGCAACAATGGAGTATCGTCATGTTAGTTTGGCTGGCAGAGTATTTAACACAGTATTACAGTGGTTTTAATGTTTTTTCTTACCTTACGCTACGTGCGATTTTAGGTATTTTAACGGCGCTGCTTATCTCTCTTTATTTTGGCCCTAAGCTGATTCGTGCATTGCAAAAAATGCAAATTGGTCAGGTGGTTCGTCACGATGGTCCTGAGTCTCATTTATCTAAAAAAGGCACGCCAACCATGGGCGGCATTTTGATTCTAGGGGCAATTTTTACCAGCACATTACTGTGGGCTGACCTTTCAAATAAATATGTATGGGCAACCCTATTTGTAGTGGGCTCGTTAGGTGTGGTTGGCTTTATTGATGACTACCGTAAAGTGATCCGTAAAGATCCTAAAGGCTTAATTGCGAAGTGGAAATACTTTTGGCAATCAGTGATTGCGTTAGTGGTTGCAAGTGCACTTTATTTTACGTCGCAGCAAGCCAGCGAAACCTCGTTAGTAGTACCGTTTTTCAAAGATGTGTTACCTCAGCTTGGGCTGTTTTATATCGTTATGACTTACTTTGTAATTGTAGGTACGTCGAACGCGGTAAACCTGACAGATGGCCTTGATGGTCTAGCGATTGTACCTACGATTTTAGTGGCGGCGGCACTTGCCATTATTGCTTACTTAACCGGTAACGTTAATTTCTCAAGCTATCTACATATTCCACACTTACCATTAGCTAGTGAGCTTGTGGTTGTGTGTACTGCGATTGTAGGTGCAGGACTAGGCTTCTTATGGTTTAACACTTACCCAGCACAAGTATTTATGGGTGATGTAGGCTCATTAGCACTTGGTGGAGCACTGGGTATTATTGCAGTGCTTGTTCGTCAAGAACTGATACTTGTCATCATGGGTGGTGTGTTTGTAATGGAAGCATTGTCGGTGATTTTACAAGTAGGCTCTTACAAATTACGTGGCCAACGTATTTTTAGAATGGCGCCTATTCACCACCATTATGAATTAAAAGGTTGGCCTGAACCGCGCGTTATTGTGCGCTTTTGGATTATTTCAATCGTGCTAGTACTTGCTGGCCTTGCGACATTAAAGATCAGGTAAATGACAGTCATTAACGAGATTAAAAACAAACAAATTTCAGTGCTTGGACTCGGTGTAACCGGTCTGGGCATTGTGCGTTTTTTATTATCTCAGAATATTAAGCCAATCGTTGTTGATAGCCGCTCGGCTCCTCCTGGAGCTGATTGGTTAAACGAGCATGCCAGTGAGTTAACAACTCACTTTGGTGATTTAGAACAGGCTGACTTAGCTAGTAATGACATTATTATCATCAGTCCAGGTCTAAGCCTAGCTACACCTGCTGTAGCAAAAGCGATTGCTGCTGGTGTTGAAGTAATTGGCGATGTTGAATTATTTGCCCGCTTAACCGATAAACCTATCGTTGCTGTGACCGGCTCAAATGGTAAGTCGACTGTAGTTACATTGGCGTTTGAAGTACTTAAAGCGGCCGGTTATAAAGTTGGCCTTGGTGGCAATATTGGCACGGCAGTGCTTGATTTACTGTCTCAAGACTATGATGTATATGTACTTGAACTATCTAGTTTTCAACTTGATACCACTCACAGCTTAAAAGCGAAAAGTGCCTGTGTATTGAATGTCAGCGAAGATCACCTCGATCGTTATCCAAGTTATCAAGCATACATAGATTCTAAGCAAAGTATTTATAACGGCTCAGAGCTTGCTGTAGTTAATGCGATTGATGTGACTACGCACACTGCAAAGCAACCACAAGTGAGTTTTGCGCTTGCGAATGCAGATTTTGCTTTGGTTGAACATCAAGGTGAACAATACTTTGCAGCACAAGGCAATCCTGTATTACCTGTAAGCTGCTTGAAAGTAGTAGGCTCACATAATCAACAAAATGCGTTAGCGGTCATGGCGTTACTGAGCCCGTTTGCTATCGCGAAAGAGCATTATCAGCAAGCATTCAGTGCCTTTACAGGGCTTGCACATCGTTGTCAGTTTGTCGCTGAAATAAATGAAGTAAAATATTTTAATGATTCAAAGGCGACTAATGTAGGCGCAACCATCGCAGCTATTGATAGCTTGGCGGGCCAAGCAAAGCAATTGATTGTGATTGCTGGTGGTGATGCGAAAGGGGCTGATTTAGATGCCTTAAAGCCATACTTAAACGACAAAGTGAAAGCGCTTGTTTGTTTTGGTAAAGATGCTAAAGCGTTAGTGGCACTAACTGATAAAGGCCACCTAACAACCAATATGTATGAAGCTGTGCTGTTGGCAAAAAAGTTAAGCACGAGCGGCGATATCGTATTATTAGCACCGGCTTGTGCCAGCATTGATATGTATAACAACTATATGCAACGTGGTGATGACTTTGCACAGTGTGTATTGGCGGAGGCAGTATGATTGCATTTGCTGACATCCGTGAAGCATTAACACCAAAACAATCGCCACAGCTTTATGATGTGCCTTTGTTGTATTGCATGTTGATGTTGATTGGCGTTGGCTTTGTGATGGTAACCAGTGCCTCTATGCCAACAGCAGAACGATTATTTGATAATCCATATCACATTATTATTCGCCACGGCATGTTCTTAATTATGGGCTTTTTCTTGTTTTGGATTGCCACTAACGTGCCTATGGATTGGTGGAAGCGCAGTAACGCCTACTTATTATTACTAGGTTTAGGTTTGCTCGTTTTGGTGCTTATTGTTGGCCGTGAAGTAAATGGTGCAAAGCGTTGGATACCAATTGGTCCTGTTGGCTTTCAGGTTGCTGAGGCCGCCAAGTTGTATTTCTTTAGTTACATTGCAGGTTATTTAGTGCGTAAACGTGAAGAAGTACAAGAGAACTTGAAAGGCTTCTTTAAGCCATTAGCTGTATTTGGTGTTTATGCATTTTTGATTTTGATGCAACCAGACTTAGGAACAGTTGTTGTACTGTTTGTGACGACTGTTGGTTTGTTGTTTTTAGCAGGTGCTAAGCTATGGCAATTTTTTGGTCTTATCTTAACTGGTATTGCAGCAGTTGTGGTGTTGATCATCGCTGAACCATATCGTATGGCTCGAGTAACAGGCTTTTTGGAGCCATGGGAAGATCCATTCGGTAAAGGATATCAGTTAGTACAATCGCTAATGGCATACAGCCAAGGTGGCTGGTTTGGTCAAGGGTTAGGTAATAGCGTGCAAAAACTGCAATACCTACCTGAAGCACATAATGACTTTATCTTTGCTGTGATTGGTGAAGAGCTTGGCTTCTTTGGCGTATTAAGTATTTTGATAGTGCTCGGTGTGTTTGTATTTAGAGCCCTGTTAATTGGCCAAAAAGCGCTGAAATGTGGCAAAGAATACGAAGGCTATTTTGCCTTTGCTATTGGTATCTGGTTTGCGTTTCAAACCATGGTCAATGTTGGCGCTAGCGCGGGTATTTTGCCAACGAAAGGCTTAACATTACCGTTTATTTCATACGGTGGTTCTAGTTTATTAATTATGACCATAGCAACAGGTGTACTTTTGCGAATAGATTTTGAAACCAAAATGGCGACTAAGCAGGCAACCTCACGTGGAGGTAAGCGATGAGTAAAAAGTTACTTGTTGTTGCTGGCGGTACCGGTGGGCATATTTTCCCAGGTATTGCGGTTGCTGACTTTTTAAAGCAACAAGGCTGGCAGGTTAGCTGGATTGGTACCCCTGACAGAATGGAGGCAACTGTCGTTCCTAAGCACAACATTGAGATTGAATTTATCAATGTGAAAGGTGTGCGCGGCAACGGGGTTAAGCGCTTGATTAAAGCACCATTTATGGTGATGAATGCCATTTTTCAAGCACGTAAAATTTTAAAAAAGCAAAAGCCTGATGTTGTTTTAGCTATGGGTGGTTATGTAACTGGACCCACTGGACTTGCAGCGAAAAGCTTAGGTATTCCTTTGGTTATTCATGAGCAAAATGCAGTTGCAGGTATGAGTAACCGTTGGTTAGCAAAGTTTGCTAATAAAGTGCTGGCAGCTTTTCCGTCGGCTTTTGCAAAAGAACAATGTGAAGTGGTTGGCAATCCGGTGCGAGTAAGTGTTGCTAATGTCACTGCTAAAAAAACGACTTCGCCAATCAATGTGCTTGTGGTAGGTGGGTCACTGGGCGCTCAGGTACTCAATGAAACTTTACCTGCTGTATTCAGTGAACTTTCAGCGCTAACAGCGCTTAATATATGGCATCAAACGGGTAAAAATAATGAACCTAATGTGACTGCTAGCTATCAACAGTTAGGGTTAGCTGAAAATAGCAAAGTTGCTGAATTCATTGATGATATGGATAGTGCATATCAATGGGCCGATTTGGTAATTTGCCGCGCTGGTGCGTTAACGGTTAGTGAGATTGCTGCTGCAGGTCGAATGGCGTTATTTGTGCCCTTCCCACATGCTGTAGATGACCATCAAACTGCTAATGCAAAGTATTTAGTCGCTGAGCAAGCTGCATTGATTATGCAGCAAAGTGAGTTTAATCAAGCGGCGGTTGTGGAGTTATTAACACCGTATGTCAGCGCACCAGAAAAAATTTCAACAATGGCAAGCAAAGCAAAACAGCTTGCTATTTTAGATGCCACAGCCAATGTTGCAAAGCGCTGTGAGCAACTAGCAGATAGAAGAGATTAGTAGTGAAAGAAAGCACGATGAAAGAAAACAACACTCGCCCTGCGATGCGTCGTATCGACACCATCCACTTTGTTGGTATTGGTGGCGCAGGTATGGGTGGTATTGCCGAAGTACTTGCTTTTGAAGGCTACCGCATCACAGGTTCAGACATTGCGCACAGTGCGATGACTGAGCGCTTAATTCAACTGGGTGCAGAAGTATTTATTGGTCATGACGAAAATAATGTAAAAGATGCCAGTGTTGTGGTGGTATCAAGTGCGATTAATGAGCAAAACCCTGAGATTAAAGCAGCCAAAGCGGCGCGTATTCCAATTGTTCGCCGTGCAGAAATGCTGGCTGAATTAATGCGTTTTCGCCACGGTATCGCAGTGGCAGGCACCCATGGTAAAACCACAACAACCAGTTTAATTGCCAGCATTTATGCACAAGCAGGCCTTGATCCAACCTTTATTATTGGTGGCTTGTTAAATAGTGCAGGGAGTAATGCCAAGGTAGGTAAAAGCGATTTTTTAATAGCTGAAGCTGATGAGAGTGATGCGTCATTCTTACATTTACAACCTATGGTATCGGTGATCACCAATGTAGAAGAAGATCACATGGACACCTATGGCGGTAGCTTAGAAAAAATGAAAGATACTTACGTCGATTTCATTCATAACTTACCGTTTTATGGTTTAGCTGTAGTGTGTATTGATTCTGAAGTTGCGGCAGAACTTATTCCTCGTTTTGGTCGCCCTGTTATCACCTATGGTGAATCAACAGAAGCTGATTATCGAATGGCTGATTTTAGCCAAACAGCGAATACTTGCTCATTCAATGTGGTGAATAAACAAGGTGAAAGCCTAGCAGTAACGCTTAATATGCCGGGCAAGCACAACGCGCTTAATGCAACGGCTGCAATTGCAGTTGCTAAAGATCAAAACATTGCTAACCATGCAATTTTAGAAGCGCTAACAAAATTTGAAGGGGTAGGCCGTCGTTTTCAGCATTACGGAACGTTTGAAAATGAACGTGGCAATGTCATGTTAGTTGATGATTATGGTCACCACCCATCAGAAGTGGCAGCGACAATTGCGGCGGTTCGTGAGGGATGGCCGGATAAACGTTTAGTGATGGTTTACCAGCCGCACCGTTATAGTCGTACTCGTGACTTGTACGAGGATTTTGTAAAAGTACTGGCTGACGTTGATCAGTTGTTATTGCTTGATGTGTATTCAGCAGGTGAAGGGCCAATTGTCGGTGCTGACAGCAAGAGTTTATGCCGTAGCTTACGACAGCGAGGTAAAGAGCCATTACATGTTGCTAGTAGCTCTGAGCTTGCCGGTGTACTTGCGAATACACTGCAAGATAATGATTTAGTTTTAACACAGGGCGCTGGTAACATAGGCCAGTTAGTGAAAAAGTTAGCAGCAACTAAGTTGTCTATTGAACAACTAAAGCAGGTAAATGTATGAGCCAGTTAAGCGACAAATTTGGCAAAGTAGCGGTACTTTTTGGTGGCACATCTGCCGAACGAGAAGTTTCTCTAAAATCAGGCCAAGCCGTATTGAGCGCTTTGCAAAGTGTGGGTGTTAATGCCATTGCTTTTGATCCTAAAGATCAGCCGTTATGGCAATTAAAAGAGTTAAACATTGAACGTGTATTTATTGCTCTTCATGGCCGTGGTGGTGAAGATGGTACCATTCAAGGTGCACTCGAGTTTATGGGGATTCCCTATACCGGTAGTGATGTTTTAGGTTCTGCGCTTGCGATGGATAAAGTACGTTGTAAGCATTTATTTAAAGCAATGGGGCTGAGCACAGCACCCTATGCTGTAGTTGATAGCCGCCATGAATTTGATAGCCAAGCGATTATCAATGAATTTGGCAAAGTGATGGTAAAACCGTCACATGAAGGTTCAAGTATTGGTATGGCAGAAGCAAATAACGCAGAGCAACTAGATACTGCACTTAATGCCGCATTTAAGTTTGATAGCCAAGTACTGGTGGAACAATGGATCACTGGCCGTGAATTTACTGTTGCTGTACTAGGGCAAGATGTTCAACCTGTCATTGAGATGACGACGCCAAATGGCTTTTATGACTATCAAGCTAAGTATCAATCAAATACAACTCAGTACCATTGCCCTGCAGATTTATCTGTGCAAGAAACTGAATTATTGCAAGATATGGCATTAAAAGCGTTTGATTTAGTCGGTGCAAGTGGTTGGGGCCGTGTTGATGCAATGCGTGATCAGCAAGGTAACTTTTACTTATTAGAAGTAAATACGGTACCTGGCATGACCGAAAAGTCTTTAGTACCAATGGCGGCAAAAGCGAATGGTTCAAGCTTTGAGCAATTAGTTGTTCGCATTTTGGAGCAAACACTTTAATATGCATCCTTTTTTAGAAAAAGTGCAACAATTAAAACAGCAGTTAAACTGGTCGCTGATTTTTGGTGTGAGCTTTTTTCTATTGGTGATTTTTGCATTAGTAAAAATCACCACAGGCGTCTCAGATTGGTTGGTAGAGAACAAAGACGCGCAAATAAAGCATTTATCAGTTTTAGGGCAGCCCCAATACACTGATGAAAAAGCAATTATTGGTGCAATAAGAAAAGCCGACTTATCGAGTTTTTTTGAATTAGACGTAAAACATGTGCAACGCTTAGTACAAAGCTTGCCTTGGGTTGCTACGGCATCGGTCAGAAAACAATGGCCTGATACCTTGCAGGTATATGTAGTAGAGCACCAAGCTGTAGCGCACTGGAATAGTGATTTACTGCTAAATCAAGCTGGTGAAGTGTTTCAAGCAAGTAGTGACAAATTACCCACTACCTTGCCTCAACTATATGGCCCAGAAGGCAGTGAAATCGAAGCGTGGACAGCATTTCGTCAATTTCAAGAAATGCTCAAATTGAATAACTTAGAGCTGACCAGTTTAGCGCTTTCTGAGCGCTTTTCGTGGCAGTTATGGCTTGATAACGGCATTCGCCTGAACTTAGGCCGCAAAGAAAAAGCAAAGCGTGTACAGCGTTTTATTGACGTGTATCCGCGCATGGAACAACGTGCAGATGCACAAATCGATGTTGTTGATTTACGGTATGATACCGGCCTTGCAGTGAGCTGGAAGCCATTGCAAGAAGAACAATTAGAAAATAAGAGTAAGGCATGACCAAGTCAGCAGAAAGAAACCTAGTGATTGGATTAGACGTTGGCACATCGAAAGTTGTGGCCACCGTTGGTGAAATCACCGCAGATAACAAACTAAGCATTGTGGGTGTTGGCAGCCAAGTATCGCATGGTATGGATAAAGGCGGCGTTAACGACCTTAACCTTGTTTCTGAGTCGATTCGTCGCGCTATAGACGAAGCTGAGTTGATGGCTGATTGTCGTATCAGCTCTGTTTATTTAGGTATTTCTGGAAAACATATCCAGTGCCAAAACGAAAGCGGTGTCGTTGCGATTAACAACACTGAAGTGACTGACGAAGATATTGAAAATGTCATCCACATTGCTCGTTCGGTCCCTATTTCGGCAGAACGAAAAATGCTGCATGCACTGCCACAAGAGTACAGCATCGATATGCAAGAAGGGATTAAAAACCCATTAGGTATGAGCGGTGTACGTATGGAAGCTCGGGCGCATATCATTACTTGCTCAAACGATATGGCTAAGAATATCGAAAAATGTGTTGAGCGTTGTGGGCTTGAAGTTGATCAGTTGATCTTCACGGCATTGGCATCATGTTATTCAGTATTAACCGACGATGAAAAAGAGCTCGGTGTAGCTGTTCTAGATATTGGTGGTGGTACGATGGATATCACTATTTATATTAATGGTGCGCTTCGCCACTCAGCCGTTATTCCGGTAGCTGGTAACCAAGTGACTGGTGATATTGCAAAAATATTTAGAACTCCTATATCACATGCTGAGTCACTCAAAGTACAATATGCGTGTGCAAGTAGCCAAATGGCAAGCAACGAAGATACGATTGAAGTACCGAGTGTAGGTGGCAGACCTGCGCGTATTATGTCGCGCCATACCTTATCTGAGGTTGTTGAGCCACGTTTTAGAGAGTTATTTGAGCTGGCTATGGAAGAAATACGTCGCTCAGGTTTTGAAGACCAAATTGCTGCAGGTCTCGTCATTACTGGCGGAACAGCAAAAATGGCTGGGGCAATGGAAGTGGCAGAAGACATTTTCCAAATGCCAGTCAGAATTGGCAAGCCGATCGGGATGGTTGGTTTGACAGATTATGTAGATGATCCTTCGTACGCGACCGCGGTTGGTTTGTTACAATACGGCCGTACTATGCAATCGATGAATGCACAAAAATCGAAAGCTGAAGGTGATAATAATTGGTGGAACCGTATTACTAAATGGTTCCAAGGTGAGTTTTAAAACTCAAGTCGGAGAGTAAACATGTTTGATATGATGGAACAGCACAGCGAAGAAGCTGTCATTAAAGTAATTGGCGTGGGCGGTGGCGGCGGTAACGCTGTTGAGCACATGGTAAAACAACAAATTGAAGGCGTACGTTTCATTGCCGCGAATACGGATGCACAAGCATTACGTAATTCATCAGCTGATGTAACTGTACAGCTAGGTACACAAATCACCTCTGGTCTAGGTGCGGGTGCTAACCCAGAAGTGGGCCGTAATTCAGCTGAAGAAGACGCTGAAACTATCCGTGCCAGCCTTGAAGGCGCTGACATGGTGTTCATCGCAGCTGGTATGGGTGGTGGTACCGGTACAGGTGCTGCGCCAGTGGTTGCTAAAATTGCTAAAGAGTTAGGCATTTTAACGGTTGCAGTTGTAACGCGCCCGTTTGACTTTGAAGGTAAAAAGCGTGCTGCAGCTGCTGAACAAGGCATTAATGAATTGTCAGAAACTGTAGATTCACTTATTACAATTCCTAACAACAAATTGCTTAAAGTTTTAGGCAAAGGCACTACACTATTAGATGCCTTCGCAAAAGCGAATGACGTTTTATTTGGTGCGGTACAAGGTATTGCAGAGCTAATCACCCGTTCTGGTCTAATCAACGTGGATTTCGCCGACGTACGTACTGTTATGTCAGCGATGGGGACTGCGATGATGGGTACAGCATCTGCGTCTGGTCCTGACCGAGCACAAGAAGCGGCAGAAGCAGCTATCTCAAGCCCACTACTTGAAGATGTCGATTTAACAGGTGCTAAAGGTATCCTAGTTAATATCACTGCAGGTATGGATATTGCGATTGAAGAATTTGAAATTGTTGGTAACCACGTTAAAGCACTTGCGTCAGAAAACGCAACAGTGGTTGTAGGTGCGGTAATTGACCCTGAAATGAGCGACGAGTTACGTGTAACGGTTGTTGCAACAGGTTTAGGCGGCGACCGTCGTCCACAGTTTGGTATTGTTGATAATGGCTTTAAGAAAGCATCAGGTTCTGATGTACAAAGCTCAATGAACCAAACAACGAGCAGCATGTATGTACCAAGCTTTGCAAGTCAAGGTAGCAGCGATGATGTAAGCATGTCATCTGCGTCTGAAAAGCAAGAGCCAGTACAACAAAGTACAACGAGCAGCTCAGTATCTAGCAGCACTGAGAGCAGCAAAAAATCTGATAAGTCAGAAGGGGGAGATTATTTCGATATCCCTGCTTTTCTTAGAAAGCAAGCTGACTAAATAGACTTTTACTGGTTATTTTGTTTGATAAATAAACAAATTGGCAGCTGGATGTATTTATGATACAATTCGCCGTCTAACTGTAACTATAAGTGAGCGAACCTATGATTAAACAGCGTACGATTGCAGAAGTAGTCAAAGCCATAGGAATTGGACTTCATAAAGGTGAGAAGGTCACTATTACTCTCCGACCTGCGAGCGCAAATACTGGGATAGTATTTCGTCGCGTAGACCTTGATCCGGTTGTTGATTTTGAAACAACACCAGAAGCCGTTGGTGATACGCAACTGTGTACCTGTTTAACAAACAAAGATGGCGTTCGTTTATCTACGACTGAGCACCTTATTGCGGCGGTAGCGGCAATGGGTATTGATAATCTAATTGTTGAATTAGACAGCTCAGAAGTACCAATCATGGATGGTAGTGCATTACCATTCATCTATTTGTTACAAAAAGGCGGCATTAAAGAAGTAAATGCAGCTAAGCGCTTTATTCGTATTAAAGAAAAAGTACGTATTGAAGAAGGCGATAAATGGGCTGAGATCGAACCATACGATGGTTTCCACATCGATTTTGAAATTGCGTTTGATCACCCAGCAATCAATGAAAGCCGCCAACGTATCGGTTTAGATATCACGGCACAAAGCTTCACTGAAGAAATCAGCCGCGCACGTACTTTCGGCTTTATGAAAGATATCGAGTATATGCACGCTAACAACCTAGCATTAGGTGGTAGCATGGATAACGCAGTTGTATTGGATGAGTTTAAAGTACTAAATCCAAACGGCTTACGTTATAGCGATGAGTTTGTGAAACACAAGATCTTAGACTGTGTGGGCGATATGTTTATGACTGGCCACAACATTCTAGGTAAAATCACGGCTTATAAATCAGGCCATGATTTAAACAATAAACTACTTCGTAAAATTATGGCGACTGAGTCAGCATGGGAATGGGCAACATTCGATACCCCAGTAACGATGCCAGCACCAGGCCTAGAAGTAGCGACAGCTTAATCGCAAGCATATTACAGTTATAAAAAATGACGCTTTAAGCGTCATTTTTTTTGCCAATCATTTATCTAGAACTATAAGCCAAGAATCGCTTCAAGCTCGACCAACTGATTGATTTGATAGGTTGGTTTAATATCTTCTGGTAACTCAACCCCAGGATGTTGCAACCAGCAAGTGTCGATACCGACATTGTGTCCGCCTAAAATATCGCTGGCGGCGGTATCACCAACCATTAAAATCTGCTCTTTTGGCGGATTACCCATGAGTTGAAATGTATGTTGAAAAATTTCTGGGGCAGGCTTTGCTTTACCGACTAATTCTGAAATAACAAGCCAATCGAACATATCCTGTAGACCAGTGTGCTCTAGGCGTTTTTGTTGTAACTTAGCAAACCCATTGGTAATGATGCCTAGCTTGGCGTGTGGTTTTAATTTTGTTAGTAATTCAACGGCACCGGGTAGTGGCACACAAATAGAAGCCATAGCGTCTAAGAAGCCATCGTTCAGTGCTTTTGCTGGCACATCGAGTTTATTCGCCCATTCTGTAAAGCGAGTTATCTGCAGCTCACTAGCAGTAATTTCGTGCTTTTGATAAGCAACCCAAAGCGGCTTATTGGTTGCTTGGTAATGATGATAATCTGAATCAGTAAATTCTACGCCGTAATTAGCGAACATCACTTTTAAACCTTCAAATGCATTAAAGCTAAATAGCGTTTCATCGGCATCGAATAATACGTGGCTATACTTCATGGTTATCCTAATTACTGATTGAATAGAGTAGGGTGTAAAAATGGCGCCATTGCCAGTGTCAGCGCTTGTACATAAGTGCTTTCACGCG
The DNA here is from genome assembly GCF_022398505.1 of Pseudoalteromonas sp. Isolate3. Lineage (NCBI taxonomy): Bacteria > Pseudomonadati > Pseudomonadota > Gammaproteobacteria > Alteromonadales > Pseudoalteromonadaceae > Pseudoalteromonas > Pseudoalteromonas sp. Isolate3. Next base: position 18,936 of record NZ_JAKEVN010000012.1, read on the forward strand.
TAGCAAGGTGATTGGTTAGTAAGCCAATAGCGCCACCTTGTTGTTTAATATTAACGGTATTGAATGCATCATCCATGACATCACCTAGTTCTTTACCAGCTAGCAAGGCATCGTAAAAAGGTTGCGGTAACGGCAGGTTACTACTGCGACCAACGCTAAATTGTTGCGTGTTTGCAATCACCACAAAGGCAAAGGTTGCTGCGCCATAACTAAATTGTTCTGCGCCACCTTCCATTGCTGCATAAAAGTCGGCATCAAAGTGGTTTTGGCAATATTTAACACGGTTTTCAGCGCCAATACGGGTTTCGTCTTCGCCTAGCGGCTGATCTGGAACACCAGAAGGCGCATGTTCGCCTAGGCATTCAATCGTATGGTTTGGAAAGTAAAGACTAAAGACATGTTTAGCTGCGTTAATTTTAACAGGGTTCTTTGAACCGACAATAACACGTAATGTTTGTTTCAAGCCGACGACTCCATTATTTTCGACAGAGTCAGCAGTGTACCCGAGTGAGTTAAATCGGCAAGTCAACCGGGGCTAAATTTTCAAGTGCGCGCTTTTTCAAAATAATATCTTTAATTAACGGCGTTAAAACGAGCTCCATTGCTAAGCCCATTTTGCCTCCAGGCACCACAAGCGTATTAATACGAGACATAAAACTGCCTTCAATCATGCTCAAGTAGTAGGGAAAATCCACGTCATCTATGCCGCGAAAGCGGATAACAACAAAGCTTTCATCTAAAGAAGGAATATCTTTTGCGCTGAATGGGTTTGAGGTATCAACGGTAGGCACTCGTTGGAAGTTAATATGAGTACGCGAAAACTGCGGGGTAATGTGGTTTATGTAGTCGTCCATTGAACGCACAATAGAGCCCATTACCGCTTCACGAGAATGGCCTCGTTCAGAGGTGTCGCGAATGAGCTTTTGGATCCACTCAAGGTTGATGATAGGCACCATGCCAATCAATAAATCAACATGCTTAGCAACATCATGATTTTCATCGACAGCACCACCATGTAGACCTTCATAGAATAAGATATCTGTATTTGATTCTAAATCTTGCCAAGGGGTAAAGGTGCCCGGTAGTTGGTTATAAGGAACCGCTTCGTCAAAGGTATGTAAGTAGCGCCTGATTTTACCTTGCCCGGTTTCGCCATATTGGTAAAAAAGCTCCTCAAGGGCGCCAAAATCGTTAGCTTCTCGGCCAAAGTAGCTAATATGCTTGCCTTCTTGTTGTGCTTCACGGACTTTTTTATCCATCTCTGGACGCGTATAACGATGAAAGCTATCGCCTTCGATGAAGGCTGCATCAATGCTTAAGCTTCTAAAAATGTGCTTAATAGCATTGGTGGTTGTGGTAGTCCCCGCCCCAGATGAACCGGTTATAGCGATGATTGGGTGTTTAGCTGACATAATTATTCTCGTTATTGTTGATACCAATCTACTTAAATATATAACCATTCTAGCGCACTAAATGGTCAGGAACTTCACTCGATTAGTATAATCGCGCATAAAATCAATCAGTAGAAACTGATAAAAAACGAACACGTCCTAGTTATAAAGGTCGAGCATGGTAAGGTCAAGTGACTGGCGGATTAATTAACGCTATCATGGGTTGATAAAAATTAAAACGAGAGAACAACATGAAATTGATTTCGTCTTTACTTTTCGTCACAGCAGGGACATTTTTAACTAGTCACGCACATGCTGAGATGCCAAAAAGCGAAATATTACTCGCTGATTTAGATACCCCATATGGTATGCAGGTATCGCGAGTGACAGATGATAAAAGTTATAATAATCAACCATTTTTAGTTGATTCTGGGCTGTACTACACCCATGAGGTTGTTGGCGAAAATAGTCAGTCACAAACCGATATTGCATTTTATGACTTTGCAACTAAAAGCAGCGTCAATATAACCAACACGCCAGTCAGTGAATACTCTCCAACTCTGATGCCAAATCAGCAAGCTTTGTCTGCTATCGTAGTTGAGGAAGATGGTAAGCAAAAGTTATGGCAATATCCGTTGGCAGAAGAGTCATCAGCGAGCCGTATTTTTGAGTGGATTGAGCCTGTTGGCTACCATGCTTGGGGCGCTGATGATGACCTGATTATGTTTATCTTAGGTGAGCCTCACACATTGCAATACACTCGCATTGCAGCCGCTAAACCGCGAGTCATTGTGGGGGATATTGGCCGTACTTTAATTTTTGATAAGCACACAAACAGTTATTTGTTTAGTTATAACAAAGATAGCCAAAACTGGGTTGCACGCTTTGCGCCGCAAACTGAGGAAGTTAATGATTTATTTAGATTACCGGAGTCGGTGCAAGACTTTGCTTTAATTGACAAAGACACTGTAGCCTATGCGGTTAATAACCGAGTTCATAAGCGCAGTTTGACAGAGCCTGAAGTAGTATCACAGTGGCTCGATTTAAGACGCTTTTGTGAAGGTTCAATCTCGCGTTTAAATTACAAACAGAGCAAGCTGGCATTTGTATGTAATAAATGAGTAACGGTTTCAGCCTGATTGCTGTACTGTGGCTAAACTATCCACGTTATATGTAAGGAACGCCTTTGTCTTTTTCTGCCGAGCAAGTGAGTGTACAGCTGGTAAAAGCGGGCTGCCGCAGTAATTTTAAGATTAAGAATATTAACGAATTTATGCCAGCTAGCTCAAAAGAGGCATTTTATGTTCATGAGCAAAGTGGCCAAGCAAAAATCGTTATTAGACCTATTTTTGAAGTATTCAGTGCTGATTTCGAGTCAATAGAGGGCATTACGCGTATCAAAGACTACTTTCACAGTAGTGAAATGACCCGTTTTCCAACGCGCATTTATAAAAGTGCACAGCCCATTCATTATGGTATTGCATTTAAAGTCACCTCACCTGAAGCGGCTGAGCAATTTATAACTAAGTTAACTGCTATTTTAGCGCAATAAAAAAGGGCCACATTGTGGCCCTTTTCGTATTTGCTTTAATTAGCGTTTAAGGAAGCTATTCACCGAGTTTAGCTCACGGTTTTTCAGTGCAATACAATCATTGACGCTTTCTTCAAGCTTACTAAGAGAGCGAGCATAACCTGGTACTTCAGTGATTTTATCGTTGAAGAAGGTTTTGGTTTTCTCTAGGCTTTTCGCATCGCAGCTTGCGGTTGTGAAGAATGGCAAGTTTGGTACGAAGAACGGAGGTAAGTTCTTAGTGATCGCATCGTAATTGTTGTAAATCCACTCAATAAACAGTGCTTCACGCTCTTTACCATAGCCTAACCCACCTAATAACGTACGCATATCAGAGGCTGTTACGTTATCTGTTAAGCTGTACTCTAGAACCGCTTTTTGTAACTCAGGTTTACCAAAGTAACCCATCGCTGCCAGCATCTTAGTACGCACTTGTGGATCTTTGGTGGTTTTAAAGGTGTGTTTGTACTTTTCGAGTAACTTCGCATCGCCATGGTAAGCCGCAAGATTTAAGTAAGTTGAGGCTAAATATGGGTCAACATTTTCAGGGTTGTTTAAGTACAGTGCCGCTTGTGCTTTTGCGGTATCAATGACTTTTTGATCTTGGCCATCAAAACCTAAACGGGCAATAACTTGCGCACGTAATTGCGATACCGCAGCGTCTTCACCTACTTTTGCTATTAAGCCATACTGCTTCGCCGCAGGTGCAATGCTGTTACGGATAAACTTAGGCCATAGGTCACGGTTGCTGTCGTCTTCGAATACGCGTTTTTGAGCAGCAAGGTAACCTAATGCTGTGTTTGCCACTAATGGGTGAGCATCACTCACAAAAGCTTCTAAAGTTTGCATTAAGTGAGCCGCAGAGATAACACCTGCATCAAGTAATGAATCAACTGCAGAAAGTAGCGCTAAGCGCTCACGCACCGTTAGCTTGTCAGCAGCATTCTCTAATAGAGCATTAAACTGTGCGTCATTTAACACCCAACGGTAATAACCCATAGCCCCTTGATCTGGGTAAATCCACTCAGGTTCAAAGTCGAGAGTCAGTTGCTGTGTTTCTTTATTCAGCAGTACACTTGCGGTTTTAACTTTGTCGCCCGCACCATACTTAATTGCAACCGGAACATTCCAAAGTTGTGCTGGTGCATCAACGCCAGCATTTACAAAGCGGCTTTGGCTGATATTAATTTTTTTACCATCTTGCGTTACTTTAATAAGTGGGAAAGATGACTGTTCGATAAACGATTTAAGAACACTTGCCACATCTTTATTAGACGCTTCGCCTAATGCTTGCCAAAGATCGGCTGCTTCTGCATTTTTATAAGAGAATTTCTTCAAATAAGCACGAATACCCTGTTGGAATGCCTCTTCGCCTATCCAGTTTTCAACCATAGATAACACCGCGCTGCCTTTACTGTAAGCAAGGCCTAAGCCATCCATGATATCTGCTTCGGTTTTGATGGGCTTACGAATAGGCTTAGTACTTAAACGCGCGTCTAATGCCATTACATAATTTTGTGGTAAGTCTAAGTGTGATTCAAACTCTGGGTTGATTTGCGCAGTGATCTTCGCTGCCATCCAGCTTGCGAACGCTTCGTTTAACCATAAGTCATTCCACCATTTCATGGTAACTAGGTTACCGTACCATTGGTGCGCTAATTCATGGGCAATGATTGATACATTACGCTCTTTTTTACTGCGCGTTGCTGTTGCTAGATCTACCAGTAAAATGTCTTCACGGTAAGTAACTAGACCAGCATTTTCCATCGCGCCAAATGGGAATTCTGGCACTGCCACTGAGTCTAGTTTTTTGTAAACGTAAGGAATGCCAAAATAATCTTCCAGTGCTTTTAACACTCGAGGCATATTTTCTTTTGCGTAGTCAGCAAGATGAATTTTACCTTGTGGAGTCAGAACGCGGCCAGGAATTGGCATGCCTTTAATTTCGAGCTCTTCAAATGGGCCGACAGCCATTGCTACTAAGTAAGAAGGAATCGGTGGTGTTTTGTCGAAAAAGTGCGTTGTCATATCGCCATCAACTTTGGTTTTTAATACCGGTGTATTGGCATACACTTTTTGTGATGTTGGCGCAGTGATTGTTAGTTGAAATGGAATTTTATAACTTGGCTCATCAAAAACAGGGAATGCGCGACGAGCATCACTCATTTCAAATTGTGTGAAAAGATAAGGCGTACCTTGATCTAGAGTTTTATATAAACCAACACTTTGACGGTTGTAAGGTGCTGTAAAATCAACTTTTAATGTGTATTTCCCAGGTTGAATTTTTTCATCACAAGAAAATTTAACTTTACCTGTTTTTAGCATTTCAGCGCTTAGGTCACAGTTTTCTGCACCTAAAATTTTTGCCATGCTAACGGCATAATCAATACCGTTTAATTCGATATAATTTGTCGCTTTTAGAACTTCTAGGGCAATTTCGGTATGACCAGAAAAATTGTCCTTTGCAGGATCAAGCGTAAGTGCTACTTGTTGTGAACTAGGCTTGGCAAGCTTTTCGATAACATATTCATTGGCATGGGCAGAGCTAACAGCAAGTGCAACACTCACCGTTAATAGGCTTTTTAAGAACATAAGTATCCCTGATTTTTTGTTGTTAGAAAGGCACCTGCTATGAGGGGCGAATCACCATGCTATCAGGTTTTAATTTGAACAGTAATAAATAGTTAGTAACAAAGTTTGTCAGCTAATTATGGCGGTCGATGAAACGTTGCCAATGCAGTTGTGGGTTTATTTGTCGCACATTTTGTAGCACGGTATTTAATAACTGCATATCAGTAAAGCGTTGCTCATTGTAATCTTTAAAACCAAGTAAGTAGTTAAAGGCGTCTTTACAGTTGGCTTGCAGTGCGTGAATGCGAACTTGTTGTTCAAAGTTAAGTCGTAAGCTACTAATCGCAGTTTTCATACCTTGTTGATCAACACTGGGAATAGCGCATTTTTGTAAATAACCAGCGCGTTCACCTTCACCAGAAAACCAAATACGCACTTTTTCACTATAGCGACCTGATTTAGCAGGTAAATCAAACATCAGCCGTTGCTGGTTTTGTTCGCTTAAATAGCTTAAGTATTGGTTAAGTCCCGCATCGAGTAATGCATTGTGGATAGGCACATAGCGGGGCTTTATCTTGCCATGAGTATGAAAATTAAAGCAGCGGACACCATCTAGGGTGACAATATTATCAAGAGTTAAATGGCCAATTTCATCACTGTAGGCACCGGTGTAGTAGGCAAATAAAGGAAGCCAAAAGTGCCAGTGCTTAGCTTGTTCACGCACCAAACGCTGATCACCATAAATGTAACCATTATACAGGGTATGTAATTCCATGGCCGAAAAGGGCCTACGACCAAGATGGGACTTCAACCTAATACCTTGATAATAAAGATGTGTCGAAGAGTATAACTGATATACCCAAACCACCTCAAGATGCGAGTTTCAGTTGGAATTAAAAGCGATTTAGGCAAGGCATTGATTGCAAGTAATAGTGGTTCTATTGTTAAAATCAATAACGCAGTATAAATCGCTTTTAAACCAACCCTTCGGGCGCTTCACAGGCACTTACTCTCATCATTGTTACTTTTTAAAAGGGACTGCCATTGTTGCAAAGTAACGCCTTGATATTAAGCACCTGTGAAACGCTGAATTCTGCATCTTGAGGAGGTTTGGGTATAAGTATCAAGTTTCCAGCTTAACGACACTGCTATAAAAGTAGCCGTGTCGTTGTAAGCCTAAGGATTGCTATTAATCACAAAGCGCTTTAGCTAGACCAACCGGTTCGATTTCAACGCAAACTTGATCATCGTTCCAGTTTAAACCCACAAGTGCATCATCTTCGTTTAGGTCTTCAACCCATTCATCAAGAAACTCATCTAAGCCTATTTCAACAGGTGTGTAGTCTTGCCATTCATCTTTACATTGTGCTTTTGCAGCATCTTCAGTGCCCCAAAGTAGTAGCACGTCAGTGTCGCTAAATTGGTTTGATTCACAGACAACAAAACCACCATCTTCGGCACCCAGTGCCCACATAGATTCGTTCAAACGAACTTTTTCTACAAAGCTAACTAATTCTGATTCAATTTCGATATCGCTCATTTGCGTAACCCTTATCTTTATATTCGTGGATCTGTTTGTTGTACCGCCGCTTTATCGGCGAATTTATGATAAAAATCAACTAAGTTTTTTAGTTGGCTAAAATCAGTTAATTCGCGGAAGCGGATCCAATCTAGCAAGCAGTATAAACTGATGTTGAGGTATTCACAGCTTTTAAATACTGGCTCAGATAAATGACTATTTAAATAGGCTAATGTTTCAACAATTCGTTCATTTTGTAAATTAAAAAACAGTTTGTCGCTGTTGGTATCAAAGCCTGAGCGCTGACAAAGTAATATCTCTACCAGTGAATCATTGCAGGCATTGATAATGGTTAAGTAGTTCTCTTGCTGCCAGCTAAGTAATGGCTGATCAGCTTTTTCGAGCAAGTAGCGAATAATTGAGTTGGAATCACATAAGGTAAAATCATGATCGATTAATACAGGAATTTTTCTGGCAGGGTTGTGGGCTATCATGGTTTGTCTGTCGTGCTCAGAGAAAATATCCAAATTAATAAAATCAATAGGTAGGTTATTGAGAGCAGCCCAAACCCTGATGCGACGAACAAAGGGAGAGGTGGTCGAGCCTAGTAATTGCATGATGGTATCCTTCGCAAAAAAAAGCCGCTGTGAAGCGGCTTTTTGAAATCAATTTGTCAATTAGTCAGTACGGCTTGTTACTTCGAGAAGGTGATAACCAAACTGGGTTTGCACTGGACCTTGTACTTGGTTAATTGGTGCAGAGAATACGACTTTGTCGAATTCAGGAACCATCATGCCAGGGCCAAACTCACCTAATGCACCGCCATCTTGACCTGATGGGCAATTAGAATGAGCACGAGCAAGTTCTGCAAAGTCAGCTCCTTGCTCAATTTGCTGTTTTAAATCTAAACAGTGAGCTTCACTGTCTACGAGAATGTGTCTTGCACTGGCTACTGCCATAACATCTCCTAATGTGTGTTTTAGTATTAAATTACTAGTTTAGTTCAATATTTACCGAACGAAAAATTAAATTTATTTTGCAGTCAGCTCAGCTTCAATTGCATCGCGTAAAGTCTGCGATTGTGGCTTGGTTTTACTGTTAAAGCGCTGCACTGTCTTACGATCTGCAGACACTAAGTATTTGTAAAAGTTCCAGTTAGGTGAGCTTGTAACTTCGTTTAAATGTTTGAATATGGGGTTTGCATCACTTCCGCGAACGGCACTGGTAGCCAACATATTAAAAGTCACCCCATAATTGATGAAACATACTTTTGCAGTGTCTTTTTCATCGTCTTCTTCTTGGAAAAAGTCATCAGATGGAAAACCCAATACAACTAAGCCCTGGTCTTTGTATTCCTTATGGAGAGCTTCTAAGCCTTCAAATTGACCTGTAAAGCCACAATTACTTGCGGTATTGACGATTAAAAGTGGTTTGTTTTTGAATTCGCAAAAATTAATAGACTCTTTCGAACGCAATTTCCTCATCGTAACATTGGTGAAATCGTCACATTGGCTGCTTGCTTTAGGCGCTTCTGCGGCTTCAGTGGTTTGTGCTGCAAGGTTTGTTGTTATTAGGCCTGCTGCAAGTAACAAGGCATATTTATACATAGTTATTTCCCGCTAGTTATTTGTGTTGAATATACGCTAATATGCGGCAAAGTGATCATTTAATTTCAGCTATTTATGACGATTCGAAAAGCAACACAAAACGATTTAACTGACATAGTCGCTATTTATAACGAGACCATTCCTGGGCGTATGGTAACCGCAGATACAGAAGAGGTATCGGTTGCAGACAAACAAGCTTGGTTTGAAAGTCACACAGAAAAAAGACCGATCTTTGTTTTTGAGCAACAAGGTAAAGTGCTCGCTTGGTTAAGCTATAAGTCTTTTTATGGCCGCCCAGCCTATGATGGTACTGTTGAAATTAGCATTTATATCACACAACAAGCTCAAGGGCAGGGGCTTGGAAAACAATTGCTTACATTTTCAGAACACCATGCAAAAACGCTCGGCATTAAGGTTTTGTTGGCCTTTATTTTTAGTCATAATCTACCAAGCATAAATCTGTTTAATCGTTTTAATTACAAGGTCTGGGGAGAACTTCCTGAGATTGCGATTATGGATAATAAAGCATACAGTCTGACAATTTTAGGCAAGCGTTTAGACAGTTAATTCGTTAAAAAGCTAATAAAAAATTCGGTACAAATTGTGACCCATTGCGATTTTAGGCTACGCTAAAATAGGTATTTATTATTGATCGAGTCTAGTCTACTGTGCGAAGAATTTTAATTGTTGATAGCAATAGTGTTTTAGCAATGCGGGTCAAGGTTCTACTTGAGCTCATTGGTTGTAAGGTCGAGCTATTACATTTTGCGATGGTTGATGATGCTGTTCTAGAACAAGACTTTGATCTTGTGGCTGCGTCTCATGGTGTGCCAACCACAGTTATTAAAACGCTAATGGGGGTATTCTCACAAGAGCACTTCTTGCTGTTAGCGCCTAAAGCGCAGCGTAGTGATTTACTTGAACATTTTAGTGAAGTAAATCGCTTGTTACCTAATGCTGTGGTGATTTACCCCTTTTTTGCAAATAAAGAAATTAGCTCTTTATTAGAGGGGGTGCTTGAGTTAGAAAGTAACAATATTCTTCAACTTCCTACAGTACTTCTTGTTGACCATTGCGCAGAGCGTTTGGCTCAAGTTGCCCTAAATCTCAAAGGGGCACATATTAAAACTTACACCGCAGATAACACAGCATCAGCTCTGGATGTTTTTAAAGAGCACAATATTGATTTACTCATCAGCGATTTTACTTTTCCTAATGGTACAGGCCTTGAGCTCTTTAATAAGCTCAAAACACATCAGCCAAATAGTCGTTGCTTGCTTTATACCTCAAAGCCTGACCAAGTCTCAATGGTAGCGGCTATTCGCCAAGGGGTGGAAGATGTTCTTATTAAGCCGGTTGATGATAATAGTTTATTGCAATCAGTACATAAACTTTGGCAAACCGAATTATTAAGACGCCACAACACTGAATTAGTTGAGCGTTTGCAAAATACCGTTGATGCACTCATTGAAAAAGACAGTTTACTTCGGGTCATTTTTAAACATACCCCAGATGCCATTATTTTATTTGAACGCGGTGGTAAGGTTATAGAAACTAACGACGCCTGTGAGCAGCTTTTTGAAAAACCGTTAAAAGAGTTTGAGAATTGCTCGGTATTTGAGTTTTTGATGTTGCTTCAACTGAGCGAATTAAAGATAAGATCGCGACTTTAAATAAAAATCGTCAATTTAGTTGTGACTTACGACTACTTAAGAAAAATGGTAGCGAGGTACCTTTAGTTGGCTCGTTTAACGAAATTGATCATCATGGTGAAATAGCATTAGCGGTGATCTTTAAAAATGTAACGCACCTTAAAGAGAAAGAAGATTTACTCGTTGAAGCTAAAGACTTACTTGAAGAAGAGGTTAAAGCACGTACCGCACAGCTAGAGCATGCTAAAAATGTGGCTGAAGCAGCAAGCCATAGTAAATCTGAGTTTTTGGCTAATATGTCTCATGAGCTAAGAACCCCCATGCATTCAATTCTTAGCTTTGCTCGGTTTGGGCTTGATAAAATTGCCAATGATGACTTAAGTAAAGACAAGTTAAACAAATATCTATCGAGAATTGAGCAAAGTGGTGAGCGATTATTGTCGCTTCTAAATAACTTGCTCGATCTATCGAAACTTGATGTCGGGAAATTCCCTTTCAATCCTCGCAAGCATACCTTAAGCAATATTATAAAAACTAGTATTGATGATGTGTCAGGCACAGCCCTTGAAAGAAATATAACAATTCGGCCGATAGGTTTTGAACAAGGTATTGTGCTTGATTGCGACGAAGAACAAGTGAACCAAATTATGCGTAACTTGATAGGTAATGCACTGAAATTTAGTGAACCGAATAGTGAAATTGATATTAGTTTAGCGGTCAATGAGCAGATGGCCGAAATCGCTGTTATTGACCGAGGAATAGGTATTCCTGAACAAGAGCTCGAAAAGATTTTTGCTAAGTTTGAGCAAAGTAGTAAAACCAACAGTGGTGCGGGAGGCACCGGGCTTGGATTAGCTATTTGTCGTGAATTTGTAGCCTTACATCAAGGCACTATTTCGGCAAGTAACAATGAGTACGGGGGCGCCACTATTTTGGTGCGGTTACCCTTAGAAATAGACTTGCCGCAACACTTGGCAAACGAGCAGCAATCTATATCGATCAATTAATAAAAGGGAAGAGATAATTATGGCCTTGAAACGTATTTTAGCGGTAGATGATGAACCATTTAATTTAGAGATAATTGAAGAGATCTTAGAGGATCTTGAATTTGAGTTGAAAATGGTTAATAGCGGCCCTGAATGTTTAGAAGTCGTAGAGAAGTTCGACCCACAAGTGATTTTACTTGATGTGAGTATGCCACAAATGAGTGGTTATGACGTATGCCGTAAGCTGAAAGAAAACCCCAATACGCAAAAAATTATTGTGATGTTTGTCTCAGCCAGAGGCACTGTTGAGGAGCGCATGGAAGGCTACTCCGTCGGAGCAGAAGACTACATTGTGAAGCCATTTAGCCATAATGAGCTCAAGCTTAAGCTACAGCATTTAAATCAAGTGCTGATTGAAAAAGAATCGCTAGAACAGCAAGTTGAAGATGCGACTTCAACTGCATTTAATGCTATGGCAAATAGCAGCGAAATGGGTCAAATTGTTAACTATATAGAGCATATAGGCTCGATTGATAATGAACAAGAACTCGGTAGAGCCTTTTTAAATTGCCTAAGCGCATTTGAGTTGCAAAGTAACGTTGAGTTTCGGTTACATAATGAAATATTACATTTTTCGGTGTCGGGTGTGTGTTCGCCAATTGTGATCGAGCTGTTTGAAATGCTGAAAAGTAAAGGGCGTTTGCATGAGTTCTCAAATCGGATTTTAGTTAACTATGAAATGATTAGTTTGCTTATCTTGAACATGCCGGAGCAAGATCCAGATAAACACGGTCGAATTCGAGATCATATTTGCTTTTTAGTGAGTGTTACTGAGCAGCAGCTTAAAGCGATTATTACAAAAAAAGAGCTCCTTGAGCAGCAACAACAATTGAATGATGCCGTGAGTAAGGTGCATAGTAAATTTACTGGCTTGATTGAGCTTTTAAACGAAAACCGTATCAATAACGAAGCGATTTTTAAGCAGCTTCAAGAAGATTTAGAGCAACGTATACCGACCATGGGCTTAGATGAAGATCAAGAGGTGTTTATCTACCAAAAGGTCGACGAAACCATTCAAAACTCAGTGGCCCGTGAAGAGTCGGTTAAAGGCGTAAAAGTGGCTTTTAAAGAGATTGAGAATGACCTATCGCAATTATTAAAACGATAGAGTAAAGCTAGCTATCAAGCATCTCTTGGCAGACCTTTTTCAACAATACGAATTAAGCGCGCAGTTTTACGAAGCTTTAACTGGCGCTTATTTTTTTGTTGAGCAAGTGCCCACTCGATATGCTCTGCGACTAAAGGCGTAGCTGTGGTTAATCTTTGCTCTAAAGCCTCGATTATTTGCTCGTGGTAATCAGCGTTACCGAGTCCTACTGCTAGGTTTCTTAACCAACGCTCGTGGCCAATACGGCGAATAGGGCTGCCTTCGGTATTTTTAAGAAAGGTTGCTTCATCCCATGCAAATAAAGTCAGTAAGTCTTGATCTTTAAGCTGCTTTCTTGGGTGAAAGTCAGCTTCATCGGTGAGCTGACCATAGCGATTCCATGGGCACACTAACTGGCAGTCATCACAGCCATAGACGCGATTACCTAATAGTGGGCGATACTCTTCTGGAATAGCGCCTTGCAACTCAATAGTAAGGTAAGAAATACATTTACGGGCATCAACTACATAAGGCTCGACAATTGCACCAGTTGGGCACAGTGTCATACAGGCAACACATTTACCGCAACCTTCAAAACTATTTTCTTCATCAATAGGCAGCGGTATATCAACAAACAGCTCACCTAAGAAAAACCAAGAGCCCGCTTCTTTATTGATTAATAAACTATGTTTTCCACGCCAACCTAAGCCTGCTTTTTCGGCCAGTTGCCTTTCAAGCACGGGGGCTGAGTCAACAAAAGGACGAAAACCGAGCTGGCCAACTTGCTGCTCTATTTGCTGGCCTAACTTTTTCAAACGGTTACGAATTAACTTGTGATAATCACGACCTAATGCATAGCGACTGATGTACGCTTTGTCGGTTTGTTTAAGGTTTTTAGCAAAACTCGCATCAGGCGGCAGGTAGTTCATTTTTACTGAGATGACTCGCTGCGTGCCAGAGACCAGCTCTGCAGGGCGCGCTCGCTTCATACCATGGGCTGCCATGTATTCCATCTCACCGTGATAGCCTAAATCTAACCAGCGTTGTAGCTGAGCTTCGTGCTTAGTTAGGTCAATATCAGTGATCCCGACTTCTGCAAAGCCAAGGTCTTTACCCCATTGCTTTATTTGCAGTGCGAGTTGTTCATAATCAATAGCGGGTGTTGTCACGGTCAATAAAAAAGTAGCCAAGAAGCGGCTACTTTAACATAGTTTGACTCAGAGCAGCAGTTAAAAGCCGATTACACAAAGCGTTTTAATTGCTCTTGGGTTTGTTGGCTTAGTTTGTGCGACTGTTGGCAATCCGCGAGTGATTCATCAATTTGTTGTTTCGCTTGCTCGCCTAAAGCAACTATTTGCTCAACCGTTTGATGAGTGTGGGTTTGGGTTTGCTCTAATAAGTGCACTGCGCTAACAATTTGCTGCAGTTGCTGTTGATTTTGCTCAAATTCACCAAGCATATTAGTAAAACCTGTAGAGGTATTACTAATCGCGGTTTCAGCTTCACTCGAATGGCTAATTAATTGCTCAGATTCTTTATTTGTTTCGCTTACCAGACTATTCATTTGATTAATAAAGTCACTGATCTGGCGGGTTGCGTCGTTCACTTTGACAGATAGCGATCTGACTTCATCGGCAACCACAGCAAAACCACGGCCGGCTTCACCAGCTCGTGCTGCTTCAATTGCAGCATTGAGAGCAAGCAAATTGGTTTGATCCGAAAACTCTTCGACCATTTTTAAAATAGTGCGAATATTTTCACTGTTTTCTTTGAGGCCAGATACTGTCGCTGAGAAGTTCCCCAAAATTTGGCTTATCATCGCGACTTTTTTAACCAGCGCCGATAACTCAGTGGCCGAGTGCTTAACAAAGTTTAAGTGTTCATTATTAACGTGATGAACGCTGTCAGTATTGGCAGAGATATTCTCAAGGCTTGATGTTATTTGATTACTTGAATCAGTAATGGTTTGGCTGAATTTTATTTGCTGGTGGCTCATTTCTGCGGTTTGCTGCATTGAATGAGTCATCTTAGAGCTACTATCGGCACTGGCTTGAGCGCTTTGATAAGTGGTGGCTAATAGTTTTGCTAAATGAGTCGTAAATGTATTGTACTGCTCACTTAAATCACGAAACTCATCATAGGTAAAATGTGGGAGTTTGGCAGATAAATCAGCATCATGGCGATTAATTTGCTCTAGCGTATCGCGCATGGCCTGCACCGGTCGTACAATCAAAAAACGCATGTAGAAAATAGTAAAAATAAAACTCGCGACGATAATGAGCGCCATCAACCAAAACAGCCCCATACTCGCTTGTTGTTCTGAAAGACTGCTGTATAACCAGATCAAAGTAATCGCTTGAAACGCAAACACAAAACCTAAATTACCGACAATCTTACGTGTAAGGGTGTAAAAGAATGTTTGTTCGATAAAATTGTAAATGCGCATATAGCTACTCATTAAGGTGGTGTGTTGATTCATTTTGGCGTAATTTTTTATTATTCAATGTCACATAATTCAACAGTATAGCTTAGTTTTGTTGAGTTACAGTGACTGTAGTGTCATTTGTGTATGACATGGAAAATTAGTAAAAATACCATCTACGCCATACTCTAGCATTAATTCGATATCTTCTACTTTATCGACCGTGTAAGCATAAACTTGAAGGCCGCGTTGTTTTGCATCAGCAACAAATTCATGGTTTATAAAGTTTTTATCTACATGAATGCTATAGGCATGGAGTTTTTGCGCAAACTCGCTGTAATTAATAGGAATAGAAGCGGTAAGTGCGCCAATCTTTACCCAAGGCAGTTTTTGCTTTAGCCACATCAGTTGGTGATGATCGAAAGAAGAGACTAACAGGTTATCCCTAGAAATTTTCCCGGTACTGACATTTGACTCAATAAGCTCAACAAACTTGTCTAACGAAAAAGTATGTTTGAGCTCTAGATTAAGTAGGGTTTTATCACCAACCCAATCGATTGCTTGCTGTAAAGTCGGCACACATTCGCCATTTCCTGCATCGTATTGCTGAATTTGCTCTTTTGAGCAGGCGTTTACTTTACCGCGACCTGAGGTTGTGCGATCAAGCCAAGTGTCATGAATAATCATGTAATCATCAAGGCAGCTTTGCACATCAATTTCGATACCATCTACTGCCAAGTCTACAGCGGCGATAATGGCGCTCTGGGTATTTTCTGGGTAGGTACCACTGGCACCTCTGTGAGCGAAAACTTTCATCATTGCTTATACCTGCGAGTCACTGACCATGTTTCATAAAAAGCGGCACTAATCACCAGTGCGCCGCCAATAAGAGTGCTAATTGAAGGTTGCTCATGCAAAATCAAAAAAGCGAAAAACGTACCGTATAGAGGTTGCAAACACGATATCAAACCAGCGGTTGAAGCTGATAAGTTTTTTAAACTTGCTGCAAACAGTGAATGCGGTGCTGCTGTAAAAATAACCCCTACAGTAATTAATAACAGCCAATTAATTGTATCAACTTGTAATGGCGGCACTTCTACAAAGGCGCATAACATAATGCAGGCGATCCACGTTTGATAAAGCATGGTTTGTGGGCCACCATATTGACTAAAATAACGCTTGTGAACGATATTCCTAAAAGCAAAAAAGAACGCTGATAATATACCAATTGCAATTCCTAAGGTTACATCATTGCCTAAGCTGGCATCAGGAATAAGTAAATAAATACCCAGCATCACCACCAAGGCGCTAAAAATATCCTTGAGCTGCGGTTTGCTGCCATGAAAAAAAGGCTCTAAAAACACCGTGATAACAGGGTAAGTAAAAAAGGCAATCATACCGACAGCAATACCTGCCAATTGCATGCCTGCAAAGTAGGTGAGCCAATGAATTCCGACAGTTACACCAAGTAATAAGGCTATAAGATAATCACGACGAGAGTGAAGCTTGATGGCTTTCTTTTGCAATGCGAGTAAGACCAGTAGCGCACAGCCTGCAATTGCTGTTCGGTAAACGGTAATATCTAATGCACTCAGGCTAACCAGCTTGGCGAATAATGCAGTACCACCAAATAGGAGTACTGCAATGTGTAAGTACATTAGGCTTTGTTTGTGCGCCTGCATTACAAACCTTATTATTGTTGTTATTAACTCTCTTTTTAACGGTAATCCTTTACTTTGTAAACTCCCCAAATGGGCTAATCCATTCGTTTAGTTCCAATATTTCCAACCTTGTAAGTAATAGTGCAGCACATTTGGCTCATCAAGTGTCGATACTTTTTCATTGCTAGCGCTAATGTCTGGAGTAAAAATAAACAGTTGTGCGTCATTTTCAGGGCGGTAATAGCGGGTGTTAACAGGCAATACTTGGTGGTTGCTACACATTAAGTTGCAAGCCATAACAAAGCCCCATTCACCAAAAGAAGGCACATTCAAGTGATAAGGCAAGGTATGAGCAAAGCCTGCAGCACTGAGCGTGTTGTTGATAGACCAAAATGCCTGTTTCGCAAAAAATGGACTGGTAGCTTGGGTTACCACAATACCGTTATTTAGCATTCGTGTTTTTACCAGTTGATAAAACTGCTGGCTATAAAGCCGTGCTAAATTGATTGCTTTTGGATCCGGTAAATCAATAAAAATAATATCGAACAGCTGTTCGCTTTGCTCAATAAAGACATAGGCATCTTGATGAATAACAGTCACTTTAGGGTCACTGAGTGAGTGCTTGTTAAGTGTTGTGAGGTTGTGATTAGTTTGCGCAAGCCTAGCGACTGCTGGGTCTAAATCGACGAGGGTAATAGACTCTACTTGCGGGTATTTCAAAAGTTCTCTCGCTGCTAAGCCATCGCCACCGCCTAAAATGAGAATACGTTTGGCATTACCATGGCGCACCATAGCGGGATGAATAAGCGCTTCGTGATAGCGATACTCATCAATCGATGAAAACTGTAAGCCACCGTTTAAATAAAGCCGAATATCATTTTTATGACGAGTCAGTACAATTTGTTGGTAGGGCGTTTGTTCTGAGTGTACAACACGGTCATCGTAGATTTGGCTTTGCCAAAGATGGGTGAGCTGTTTACTGGCAAATAAACAAAGCACCAATATTGAGCTAACTAAAACAAGAGTGAGCCTCAGTACTTTTCGACGGTTTGGGCTGATATGGTCGATAAAGTACCACAGCAATAATAGCGCAATACTCAGATTCATTAAGCCAAAGCTTAGGGCTGTTTTAAAAACCCCAAGCCAAGGTAAAAATAAAAAAGGAAACAGTAACGTCGCGAGTAGTGCACCAAAGTAGTCAATAGATAACACGTTGGCGAGGTTTGCTTTTAGCGCATAATGTTTTTCCATTAGGCGACTTAAAAGCGGAATTTCTAAGCCAATCAAAACCCCTATTAACGTGGTGAGTAAAATACTAATTGCTTGCAGTGGTAAGCCAAACGCATAACAGAAATACAGTAATGGCACACTCAAGCCGCCAAGTAGTGCAAGCAGTAGCTCAAAACCAATAAAATACACCAGCAATGGCTTATCAGGCACAAAACGCGAAAAATAAGAGCCAACTCCCATTGCCGCCATATAGACGCCAATTGTCAGGGAAAATTGGGTGATGCTATCACCCAAAAAGTAGGCACCGGTAGTTGCAATCAGTAGCTCATAGATAATAGAGCAAAGGCCAGCAACAAAAATACTAAACAGTAAAATGTGGCTTTCGCGAATTGATTTATTTACCACCTGGGCCGCCTCGTGAACGGAAACCTGCACTACCAATACTTTGTTCACGTAATTGTTTATCAACGCTTATTGTGAGGTGGTGATAGGAGTAAACTTGCCAATCTTGCTCTTTGTCACCTTTGCCATATGCCAAGAAAGAAAAGAAGAGCACGGGGGCTAAAAACAGTAAGACAATAGGCCAAACTGAGATACGTGATTCCATTGCTTTTATAGCTTCAGGATTTAACTTATTGATTGGCTTATAAGTGATATCAGTTCCTTCACGCTTTGCCTCTAAACGATGCAGCATTACAAACAGCGCTACACCACCAATAAAACCAGAAATCCATAACAGCGGTAGCATGAAATTGCTGTTACCTTTGATTGGGATAATACGAAATGTATAGCTGAAATGTTCGGCACGTTTATTTGGGCCGAAAGTACTGCTGACGTAGGCGCTATATTGTCCCTTTTTAGGGAAGTGAACATCGTGGTGAGTATAGTCACGGTACTCAGTCCATTTACCATCTGAATCGTGTCCGGTTTCAGCCCAAAGTTCATCAGAGTAACTAAATAAATAGTGACCATCAGGGTCAAAAATTTCGATATCAATGGCTTTCCATGAGTTTAAAGGCAGTCTGCCTTTTATTTCTAAGCGCATCATTTGGCCATCTTCTGGCACTGTAAATAGGTAGGCTTTGTCTTGTCCGTCGTAGTCTTTAAAGTTGCCATATTGGCCACTAATAAGTGGCGCTTGTAGATCTGCACGTATCACTAAGCAAACAACAAATGTGATAGCGGCAATTATAAAAAGCTTATAGATGTTCATCCATTACTCCATAAATAAGCTTAAATAGCGATAGTGATGATAACAGCTACACAGATTGCAATGCTGCTTTCAATAACCGCAACAGCAGTGTTTTTGTCGTGCATTGCTTGGTCGAGCGAAATTTTGCTAAAGATAATTTTATCAACGAGGTAACGCACAATTGGTAAAATTAAAAAGCCAAATAATGCGTCAATAAAGAATAAGCTTAAGCTCTGTTGCCAAGTATGAAAGCCACCAATGAGCGCATGACACAAGATAATAGCTAACGCCAACATGGTGCCAGAAAAGCTAAGTGCAACGGCTTTGTTGCCTTTTTCGAGCTGTTCATGAAGATTAAAAGCAGTGAGGTGATCATAGCCTTTGGCAAAAATGATCAGCATTAGTTGCCCTAAAAAGTAAAACACAATGGCCGATAACCAGGTGCCTTCTCCGGTTAATGCGCCACCAATAATCAGTGCCGCGGCCATATAGTTTGCCGCTTGTACTAGGCCTACAGCCTCGTTTTGTTGGTTAATTAATTGCTCTTGGTTACAGAACAAACGCAGCAGTAATTTGTCATTTAAAATACGTGAGCAAGTCAGCAGCACCATACCTAATACGCTGTACAGTGATACATTCATTAAATCACTTAGCAAACCTTGGCTAGGTCCAGCTAAAACAAAGCCATAAATAATGGTAATTGCCCCTAAGTAGCCGCCAATAGATAAACCTAAAGCACTGTTGGCATTATCGGTTAACTGGCTGGTGGTGTTATAAGGGGTCGCTAAATTATACGATAGCTTTGCAAGGGCGATGATTGCAATGAACAGACCAATGTAGGCGCTGTTATAGGCCATCGTTGCGAGGTAGTGGGTTAAGTTAATATCCATATAATTATGTTAGCTTGTTGTTATTTTCCGAAAATATTAACACAGAGTGTTTGTTGCAAAGAATATCAAAGCTTCATTTTTGGCAGAATTAATCAATTTCTTAAAAGTTTCATAGCTTTTGCCTGTCTCATTGTTAGGTTATGGGTTAAAATAACAACATAACCAACTAACAAGATAGTGAATGTCAAAACAGGATCCCAATCTCAGTCGAGAACAAGAAAAGTACGAAAACCCCGTCCCTAGCCGTGAGTTTATACTTACTCACTTAGAATCTCGCGCCAAACCAGCAAACTTCACGCAACTTTGTGATGAATTACAAGTGAATGATACAGAGCGTCAAATTGCGTTTAAACGTCGTTTACGTGCTATGGAGCGCGATGGTCAACTGTATTTCAATAAGTTTAAATGCTACGCGTTGATAGATGAATCAGGCCTTGTTAAAGGCAAGGTCATTGGTCATCGTGACGGATTCGGCTTTTTAGAAGTTGAAGGTGAGAGTAAAGATTGGTTTATCGCAAAGCACCAAATGAATATGGTGTTGCACGGTGACATTGTGCTTGCTAAAGGCAATCGTAAAGGCTCAAGTGGTAAATGCGATGCACGTATCATTAAGGTACTGACCAATGAACGGGCCCCGATTGTTGGTCGCTATTTTGTTGAGCATGGTATTGCTGTTGTCGTGGCAGAAGACCCACGTATAACGCAAGATATTATGATACTACCGGGTAGTGAAAATGGCGCGCGCCACAACCAAATGGTGCAGGTGCAAATTACCCAAAACCCAAGCCGACATATGAATGCGGTAGGCAAAGTCACTGAGGTACTGGGTGAGCACTTAGCACCGGGTATGGAAATTGAAGTTGCACTACGCAATCACGATATTCCCCACGTTTGGCCAGAAGCGGTTGAAAAGCAAGTTGCTCATTTAGGTGAGTTTGTTGATGAACAAGCAAAGCAAGGTCGCGTTGATTTACGTGACTTACCGCTAGTTACAATCGACGGTGAAGATGCCCGTGACTTTGATGATGCCGTTTACTGTGAGCGCAAACCATCAGGTGGTTGGCGTTTATGGGTAGCTATTGCCGATGTGTCGCACTACGTAGGTATGAATACGCCTCTGAATAAAGAAGCGATTGAACGTGGTAACTCAGTTTATTTCCCTGAGCAAGTTATTCCGATGCTGCCAAAAGTGCTATCGAATGGCTTGTGCTCATTGAACCCAGAAGTTGACCGTTTATGTATGGTTGCTGAGATGACGGTGTCAGAAGCGGGTAAGTTGTCTGGGTATAAATTTTACGAAGCGGTGATGAATTCACACGCTCGTTTTACCTACACTAAAGTGAATGCGATTTTACAAGGCGATGAAAAGCTGCGTGAAGAGTACGCCCAAATGGTGCCACATTTAACTGACTTACAGCAAATGTACATGGCACTTAAAGCTGCTCGCCAAGACCGTGGTGCGATTGAGTTTGAAACCTTAGAAACGCGCTTTGTGTTTAATGCACATCGTAAGATCGAATCAATTGTGCCTGTGGTTCGTAATGATGCACACAAACTTATCGAAGAGTGCATGATTTTAGCGAACGTATCGGCAGCACGTTTATTAGAAAAGCACGAGGCGAGTGCGCTTTATCGTGTACATGATGAACCAGATGCTGAAAAGCTTGGCTTTTTCAGAAACTTTTTATCAGAGCTTGGCATCGAAAGTGCGATTTCTGATGAACCAACACCAAAAGAAATCACCCAAGTGTTGGCAAAACTAGGCGACCGCCCAGAAGCTGAGCTTATTCAAACCATGTTGCTACGCTCGATGAAGCAAGCGGTTTATCAGCCTGATAATATTGGCCACTTTGGTTTAGCTTTACCGGCCTATGCGCACTTTACATCACCTATTCGTCGTTACCCTGATTTGGTAGTACACCGTGCAATCAAAGCAGTGCTTAAAGCACAAGGTCAGCAAACATCCGGTGAATATGCATACACTGATGACGAAGTTGATATTTTAGGTGAGCAGTGTTCAACCACTGAACGCCGTGCAGATGATGCAACTCGCGAAGTAGCTGATTGGCTCAAATGTGAATATATGCAAGACCATGTTGGTGACGAATTTGGTGGGGTGATCTCATCGGTGACTAACTTTGGTTTATTTGTGCGCTTAGACGACTTACAAATTGACGGTATGATCCATGTAACCAATTTAGGTAATGAATACTTCCACTACGATGGTGCTAAGCATTGCTTGATTGGCGAACAAACACATACCGTTTATCGTTTAGGCGATAAAGTAACGGTTCAGGTTTCATCTGTAAGTCTTGATGAGCGACGCATAAATTTAGTGTTAGCCGGTGAAGCGCAACAAGACCGTTATGCGCGTCGTCGTAGTGCATCGTCAAAACCAAGTGTTCGTGCACAGCTTAAAGCAGGTAAAATTCCTGGTAAAAAAGCACAATCTAGCCGCCCTGAGGCAAAATCAGGCGACAAAGAGAACGAAAAACGTGGCAAGTCTTCTCCTTCTTCTAAAGGGCGAAAAAAGCCCAATAGTAAACAAGCTGATGCTGTAAAAGCTGGCAAGAAGAAGAGTAAGAAAAAAGCCACCAAAAAGGCAAAAAGACCGGGTAAGAATGCCCGCAAACAAAGTAGCCGAGGAGCAAATAATACGTGAGTAATGAATTAATTTTTGGTTTTCACTCAGTTGAAGCAATATTAGCAAAAGAGCCTGAGCGCTTTTTAGAAATATACGCTTTAAAAGGGCGTGAAGATAAACGTTTAAACCCGGTTATTGACCAAGCACGTAAATTCGGTATTTCTGTACAATTTATGCAGCGTAAAGCGCTTGATAACAAAGCAAATGGTGAGCAGCACCAAGGCATTATCGCTAATGTAAAAGCAGCGCGTATGTATAACGAAAAAGATCTTGATGAGATCATAGCCCGTGAAGAAACGCCTTTCTTATTGGTGCTTGATGGCATTACTGATCCGCATAATTTAGGTGCATGTTTACGTAGTGCTGATGCTGCTGGCGTACACGCGATCATCGTTCCTAAAGATAAATCTGCAAAACTCAACGGCACAGCGCGTAAAGTAGCGTGCGGTGCAGCCGAAACAGTGCCATTGGTACAAGTCACTAATCTTGCGCGTACGTTACGTGAAATTAAAGACGCAGGTGTCTGGGTTGTTGGCACTGCCGGTGAAACTGATACTGAGTTATTCGATGCAAATCTAACTGGGCCAATGGCTGTTGTTATGGGGGCAGAAGGTGATGGTATGCGCCGCCTTACTCGTGAGCATTGTGATCTATTAGTTAAAATCCCAATGGCTGGTTCGGTATCTAGTTTAAATGTGTCAGTTGCGACCGGTATTTGTTTATTTGAAGTGTTACGTCAGCGTAATGCAACGCAAATCTAACTACCGCGAAAATTTCAGACACAAAAAAAGCCGATGATACATCGGCTTTTTTATATCTAATAGTTTAGATTAGATTTTTGCGAAAGCGCCTTGTAGTGGTGGTACTACTTGCTTCTTACGGCTTAATACGCCATCTAACCAAACGCGACCATCTTCTGATTTAGCATCATAGGCAGCTTCGATTACTGATACGTCATCAGACGAAATTAGCATTTCTGAGCCTTCTTTCATGATATCAGTTAACAGTAGTAATACTGAGTGTCGACCGCCTTCTTCTTTAAGCTTTGCGATGTCAGCTTCAAGGTCTGCTTTGATTTCATCAAATACAGCAAGGTCGATAACTTCTAGCTGGCCAATACCTACTAGCTTACCGTTCATGTTGAAGTCTTTAAAGTCACGCATAACTAAATCACGTGCTGGAGTGCCTTCAACAGCTGATTTAACCTTGAACATTTCCATGCCAAGCTCTTTGAAATCTTCGATGCCAGCGATTTCAGCAAGTGCTTCAACACACTTGATGTCTGCCGTTGTACATGTTGGTGATTTAAAGATCACAGTGTCGCTTAAGATAGCGCATAACATGATGCCAGCGATATCTTTTGGAATTTCTACGTTGTAGAAGTCATACATCATTTTGATGATAGTGTTTGAACAACCAACTGGGCGGATCCAACACTCAAGTGGTGTTGACGATGTTAAGTCGCCTAGTTTGTGGTGATCAACAACACCCACAACACGTGCTTCATCGATGTCATCAGGTGCTTGTGTTTTTTCTGTGTGGTCAACAATATAAACGTCTTCGCCTGCATAGCTAAGTTTTAGCTCAGGTGCTTCGAAACCGAATTTATCTAGAATAAATTGTGTTTCAGGCGATACTTCACCTAAACGCGTCGGGATCGCAGGTTCATTGATCTGGTTTTTTAAGTAAGCAAGCGCAATTGCACCGCAAATTGAATCTGAATCAGGGATCTTATGACCCACTACATACATTGACATTGACGGAACTCCTTTAAATTTGGCGGATATTTTAGCAAAGTATCGACAGATTGATACATAACAGACATGAAATTTTGTTGATCAATTACAACTGCCAATTAATGCCCTTTTTGGTTACACTTTAAGATATTGAAAACTGAGGAAGATACTGATGCGCTTGAGCCGAAAAGCATGGAATAATGTGGTGATTATTTCGATGCTATTGATGATTTTTTTCTTCAATGGCCTCCATAAAAAGCTCAATACACAGCCCGTTGAAGAAGGAGTACAAGCATTACTCCCAGAGCAAAGCTTCATTTTGGCAATGGCCTTTCCAGAATTAAAAATTGAGCGTATCGGCACCTCTTGGCGTAGCCAATCACTGCACGAAACCACATGGCAAGGCGATGAGCAGCAGCTCGAGCAACTTGTTGAGCTGTGGCAGCATCAGCAACTAACTATTGCCAGTCTTCCTGTTAGTAAAATTTCACAGACGTCGGCTGATTATGTTGCTTCAGTGTGGTTAGCCGGGGAGCAGTTGCCTGCAGTGTACCAATTGTACAATATAGATCAGCAATACTATTTATTAGATAAGCGATTACAACGGGTATTTGAGCTTGAACAAGCTGATGCAGCTAAGTTATTTCCGTTATATCCGTTTTAAGAGAGTCACAGATGCCTGAATTACCAGAAGTTGAAGTTAGCCGTTTGGGAATAACGCCGCATGTGCTTAACCAAACAGTGACCAAAGTAAATATTCATAACGCCAGTATGCGTTGGCCAGTGCCTGATGATGTATATCAATTACAAGGACTTAAAGTTACTTCAGTGGAGCGCAGAGCAAAATATTTATTACTTGGTTGTGAGCTAGGTAGTGTAATTATGCACTTAGGTATGTCGGGTAATTTACGTGTTGTGGGTGCTGATGAACCATTAAAAAAACACGATCATATTGAATTTATTTTAGCCTCCGGTAAAGCATTAAGGCTGAACGACGCGCGTCGATTTGGCGCTTGCTTATGGCAAGCGCCAGGTGAATGCCATACTTTGCTGACCAAGCTCGGACCAGAGCCGCTAACAGATGAGTTTACTGCAAAGCGTGTTTACGAGCAGTCTAGAAATAAAAAAGTACCTATTAAACAGTTTGTTATGGATAACGCTGTGGTGGTTGGCGTGGGTAATATCTATGCCAATGAGTCGTTATTTAAGGCTGGAATTCATCCTAAACGAGAAGCTGGCAAGGTGTCTTTAAAGCGTTATCAGCAATTAGTGCCTATTATTAAAGAAACACTTGCTGCAGCTATAACGCAAGGCGGCACAACGTTAAAAGATTTTGCCCAAAGTGATGGTAAGCCTGGTTATTTTGCCCAGCAATTGCTGGTTTATGGTCGTAAGGGTGAGCCATGTGTAAATTGTAAAGAACCATTAAAAGAAATTAGATTGGGACAAAGATGCACAGTGTATTGTTCTAATTGTCAAAAATAACAATGAACCCTTCATCTATGTAGTATTGCAACAGGTAGCAAGATAGAGACAGGCTTAAGGAATGAGAAGGTTGTATGCTATTAAACAAATACGTCATAGGATGTGTGTACTTGGCGGCACTGGTAGGTTGCTCTAAAGAACAACCTCAAGTTATCGTTGAAGAAGTGGTCACTGCTGAGGTTAAGCAGTTTGATGTGCCTCTGTATGGGAATTACGTGGCACGCACAGATGCTTCGCTTGATGTTGAAGTGCGAGCGAGGATTACTGGTTTTGTGCAAAGCGTTGAGTTTGTTGAAGGTAGCTGGGTAAACGAAGGTGATTTACTCTATACCATAGATGATAGGCCTTACCGGGCTAAGCTTAATCGCGTTAAAGCTGCACTACAAAAAGACCAAGCGGCGCTTGCTAAAGCAAAGCGAGATGTTACCCGTCTAAAACCCCTTTACGAGCAAGACGCAGCAAGCCAACTCGACTATGACAATGCAATTTCTATTCAAGAGCAAGCGCAAGCGTCATTATCAGCAACCCAAGCTGAACTTGAAGAAACTAAGCTAGATTTAGAATATACCCGTATTACGGCACCAATTAGCGGCATGGTTGGCAGCTCTGAAGCCGATCTTGGTGCTTTGGTCGGCAGTAATGGTATTTCACTCCTTACCACCATTCAGCAAATAGACCCTATTTTCGTTAATTTTAATATGTCGGCACTTGATTACTTGAATGCCAAGCGGCGCATGACCAGCATGATGGAGCAGCTACAAGCCGAGCAAAAGGGCAAGGCGCTAGAAGGCTTTGTACGTATTTCTTTGCCTGATGGCAGCGAGTATCGATATTGGGGCGATGTGAGCTTTACTGATCCTAAAATCAGCCCTAAAACTGGTACTTTCAAAGTTCGGGCAAAACTGCCTAACCCAAACAGTGAATTGCTACCTGGGCAATATACAAAAGCACGCATTAAATTATCAGAGCTAACTGATGCTATAGTCGTTCCTGAGGAAGCTACACAAGTAGAACAGGGCGGTATTTATGTGATGGTCGTGCTTGATTCAGGTGAGATAGAGCGGCGCTTTATTGTCGTTGAACATTACGGTGAACAGGGAATTGTTGCCAGCGGTGGCTTGAGTGCTGGTGAGCAAGTAGTGGTTAAAGGTTTGCATCGCATTCGCCATGGCCAGCAAGTTAAAGCTATTTCTTTAGAAGAGTTTGAAAAACGCCAAATAACGCCTAACACTGACAATATTCCACTGGCGCCAGATAAACCAAACAAACAAGATGATGAAAAAAATCAGCAGGGAGCTTAACTATGTTTTCGCACTTTTTTATCAAGCGCCCAGTGTTTGCTATCGTTATTTCGTTAGTTATTTTACTTACAGGTTCGGTCTCGCTTTTTACCCTACCGATTGATCAATACCCAGATATTGCTCCGACGTCGGTTAAAGTGTCTGCTTCATTCCCTGGCGCAACGGCAGAGACAGCATCTGAGTCGGTAGCCATTCCTCTTGAGCAAGAATTAAATGGCACACCGAATATGTTGTATATGGAGTCAAAGGCCACTAACTCTGGCAGCGTTGGAATTACACTCACCTTTGATGTTGGCACCGATCCTGATCTCGCTCTTGTTGATGTGCAAAACACGGCAAGCCAAGCTGGCAGTAATTTACCGGTTGATGTGCAAACTGAAGGGGTGAATGTCTCTAATGAAAGTTCGGTTGAGCTATTGAAACTGGCACTGACCTCTGATGACCCTCGCTATGACGAAATCTATTTGAGTAACTACGCTAGCATCAATGTTGAGGCGGCTTTAAAGCGTGTGCCGGGGGTTGGTAAAGTGCGTAACACCGGCTCGCGTTCGTATGCTATGCGGGTCTGGTTAAAGCCTGATATTTTAGCGGGCTACGAGTTAACCGTGAATGATGTGACCGCAGCAATCAAAGCACAAAATAAAGAGGCCGCTGCAGGGGAGATTGGCGCTCAGCCAATGAGCGATGCAATTAAGCTTAACTTTCCGGTACGAGCGCAAGGAAGGCTTAATAAGGTTGATGAATTTAATAATATTATGCTGCGAGTTAACAGCGACGGCTCGATGATCCGCTTGCGTGATGTTGCACGGGTTGAGCTTGCTTCATCGGCTTATACTTTAAATTCAAAACTAAATGAACAGCCAGCAACTATTTTGCAGGTTTATATGTTGCCCGGCTCCAATGCATTAGCTGTAACAGAGCGTGTTAAAGCCGAAATGGATCGCTTGAGCGCGGCTTTTCCTAAGGGCGTGAAGTGGCAATTATTTTATGATGCCTCTGAGTTTATCAAACTGTCGATTAATGAGGTGATCAATACTCTTATTCAAGCTTTGATCTTAGTGATCTTGGTGGTTTATTTATTTTTGCAAAACTGGCGAACTACCTTGATACCAGCTTTAGCTGTGCCTGTGTCTATAATTGGTACTTTTATCGCCCTTGCTGCATTTGGTTTTACTATTAATAATGTCAGTTTATTGGCCATGGTCTTGGCGATAGGCATAGTCGTTGATGATGCTATTGTGGTGGTCGAAAGTGTTGAGCGGTTGATCAATGAGCAAAATATGGATGTTGTTGCTGCGACTAAGCAAGCGATGACAGAGCTTTCTGGGGCAATTGTTGCAACTTCCTTAGTACTTGCCGCGGTGTTTGTACCTGTGTCGTTTTTAGCAGGTATTACAGGCATCATGTATCGAGAGTTTGCGATTTCAATTACGGTTGCGGTGCTTATTTCAACCTTAGTTGCTTTAACCTTGAGCCCCGCTTTATGTGCGGTTTTCTTAAAACCTAGCTCCCCCTCAAACAATAAGATATTTGTTAAGTTTAATACCTGGCTTGAAAGTGTGGGTAAAAAATATACATGGCTTGTTAAGGTATGCTCAAAAAAAGCAAAACGTAGTTATATTGGTTTTTTTATTATGGTAGGAGGCTGCTATTTTGTGTTTAGCCAACTACCTAGCAGCTTTATGCCGCAAGAAGATCAAGGGCGCTTTTTTGTTGATATTACTTTGCCAGATGCGGCAACGGTTTCACGTACTAATGAGGTAATAAGTAAAGCAAACCAATTTGTTATGAACCATGCTGGGGTTGCTTATTCATTCACGTTAGCAGGGGAAAACCGCCGTGCTGGGAGTGCGCAATCACATGGTCAAATGGAAGTCATTTTACAGCCATGGCAAGTGCGTGCAGAACAAGGTTTTAGTGTTACAAGTGTGATGAATGATATTCGCAAACAACTGTATGCTATCCCTGATGCGGAGTTTAATGTGTTTCAACCCTCAGCAGTTGCAGGGCTTGGTTCCGGATCTGGTGTAGAGTTCGCATTACAAGAAAAAACGGGTGGCAACTTAACTAGTTTGGTTGAATCGCTAGAGGTACTGCTCGCTAACTTAAATAACCGTCCTGAAGTTGCTAAAGCAAGTAGCTCATTGCGCGGCTCAGTACCTCAGCTGTTTTTAGAGCTAGATAGAGAAAAAGCCATGGCATTAGAAGTGCCGATTGCGGATGTCTACAGTACCATGAAAGTACTCACAGGTTCTTCAACCATCAACGATTTTAACTTATTTGGCCGGGTTTATCGGGTTAAAGTCCAAGCCGAAGATGAATTCAGAGCACGCCCTGAAAACCTCAATGAATTTTATGTGCGTTCAAAGAATGGCGCTATGGTGCCATCAAATGTGCTTGCTAAACTTAATTTAACAACCGGTCCTTCTGCGATAAACCGTTTTAATATGTTTACTAGTGCGATGGTGAATGTATCGCCTGCTGAGGGTTATGCATCGGGTGATGTAATTAACGTGATCAAAGAAGAAATGGCAAAGCTACCACCTAACCTTGGTTATGAATGGACCGGTTTAACCTATCAAGAAATTCGCTCATCGGGTCAGCTTGGTATCGCGATAACTCTTGCTATCGTGTTTGTATTTTTATTTTTAGCAGCGCTCTATGAAAGTTGGAGCTTGCCGTTTGCTGTACTACTAATAAGCCCCATTGCCATGTTAGGGGCCTCTGTATTGACCTTAATGACGGGGCACGAAAATAACTTATTTTTTCAAGTTGCCTTTATTGCTTTGATAGGCCTTGCTGCTAAGAACTCTATATTGATTGTTGAAGTAGCAAACCAGCTTTATCAAGAAGGCATGAATGCCACTGATGCCGCGATAGAAGCGGCCCGTTCACGGTTTCGACCTATTTTAATGACCGCAGCCTCTTTTGTACTTGGTGTTTTGCCTTTAGTACTAGCATCTGGCCCCGGAGCAGTTGGTCGGCAGTCGGTATCTATGCCTATTTTAGGAGGTATGTTATTAGCAAGCTCTATCGGCATCGTTTTAGTGCCACTGTTTTTTATTACCGCAGCACGCTTTGTAAAAAAACAGCAAACACCACCGGCCTATAAAGCATTAGTAAAGGAGCAAGTTGATGCATAAACTGTTGCCATTGCTTTGTTTCGCTTGCATTCAAGGTTGTGCTGTAGGGCCTGATTTTGAAGTACCTGAACATAGTGAAGTTGTTAATTTTATGGGGATAACAGCTTCGCCTCAGTCGGAGGCTTTAGCAGGCTGGAAGCAAATTTATAGCGACCCTCATTTGCAAAAGCTGATTAGCCAAGCGCTGATCAATAATCAAGATATGTTAATTGCACAATCGAAAATTATTGAAGCGCGTGCTCGGTATCGGATTGCTGATGCAGCCTTATGGCCTGATGTGAATGTAGGTCTCACCTCGGAGCGGGAAGAAGAGCTTAATAGCAGTCCAGAAAACACGTTTGATTTAAAAGGTTACTTAAGCTGGGAGTTAGATTTATTTGGCAGCAACCGACGCGCAAGCGAAGCCGCACTGGCAAATTATTATAGCCAAGAACAAGCTAGAACTGCGTTGCAGTTAGCCTTGATTGCTGATGTAGCGCAGCAGTTTTTTGCCCTCAAAGAAGTTGAAGAGCAATTAAAGATCAGCCTGAGTACAATTAAACTTCGCGAGAAAGAGCTTGAAATTGCGCGTATTCGCAAAAAGGGCGGTATTATTTCTGGGCTAGAGCAGCGCCAAGCTGAAGTTGAACTTGAATCAGCAAAGGTTAAAATCCCACCTTTGCAGCATAATGAAAGGCGCATTACTAATCAGTTGAAGTTCTTAATTGGTGATGCCAATGCCGATGTGCAAGGTGGCAATGAGTTATCTGTGCAAACCCTTCCTAAGCAACTACCAACAGGGTTACCTAGCGAGCTTCTAAAACGCAGGCCAGATGTGCAGCAAGCAATGTATCAATGGCAAGCGGCAATGGCTGAGATTGGTGTCGCAAAAGCAGCGTTATTTCCAAAACTTAATTTGTATGCTGAACTTGGCAGTGAAAGTACTGATTTTAGTGATTTGCTCGCCAGTAATTCGCAGGTTTGGCTGTTAGGTTCAGAGTTGTTAATGCCAATATTCAATATGGGACGCAATCAGGCAAATTTAACGGTAGCGGAACAGCGGGCATACCAGGCCAGTATTAAATATCAAAAAACAGTGCTGGTGGCACTGCAAGAAGTGAGCAATCAGCTATCTAATTATCAGTCGGCAGAGCAAAGCTATGATGCGCAACGGAGTTTGGTGCTCAGTAGTCAAGATTACTATCGATTAGCACGTCTTAGGTATAGCAATGGTGTTGCCAGTTCCCTTGATTTAATGGATGCGCAGCGTCAGTTATTTTCGGCAGAAATCGCCTTATCACAAGCGAAAAATGATCGCTTACAAAGCTTAGCAACCCTCTATAAAGCTCTTGGTGGCGGATGGTATGAATTGAGCGATCAGGAATTAGAAAAAGAAAAGGTGGTTGATTAATTTAAAGAGCATGCTAAAGCATGCTCTTTAAAGTTTATAACTCAAATGGTGCTACACCCACCGCTTTCATCTTGTAGCCAACTTGAGCAATGTCACCAGACCAAGTTTCTGTGCTGATAACACCTGTCACTACAATCGCATCGTATAGGCTCTCGATTGGTACACCGCCTTTGATGGTGACATGCACAATTTGATTTGGCGGTGGCGGCGGTACATGAATACATGCGCCGAAATAAGGTACGAGTAAAAATTCAGTGATCACTTCGCTGTCACCTTCAAGTGGCACAACAAAGCCTGGTAAACTCACTGATTTACCATCAAGTTCTTTAACTACTGGCGCATCAAGGTCAGGTTGAACCCAGTTTTGCTCGCTACCTTCATGGTTTGCTTGTGCTTGAGTGTCGATTTGTACATGACCTTTTGGAATTAAATCTTCCCAAAAGATTTCTTTTGGAGCGCCAGCATTAGCAGCTACACACACGAATAATGCGACTAAAGCGACGAATTTTCGAAAAAACGGCATAACATTCCTTAAATTTTAATACTCATGCCATCAGCAAGAGAGTAGAAATACGCGCGGGTTGCAGGAATTAACCCAACAATAAAGCCTGCGACCATTATCGCAGCTAATAACATGAGTTCATAGGATGACAATAAAGCTATATTTAGGCTTATTCCGGCATGACTTTGCAAGTAATCTGCGCCGAGCAACATTAAGGCATAGAACAAAGCGGTGCCAACAACACAGCCGAGCCCTGTTATGAGTAAAGACTCGACACTGATCAAAGTGAAAATATGCCATGGTCTGGCCCCTACAGAGCGCAAAATAGCAAGCTCCCTGCGGCGTTGATTAAGGCTAGAAAGGAGACTCGTTAACATGCCAAGTAAACTGATCAGTACCACCACAATAGAAAATAACAGCAAGATTTTTTCCACGATAGAAAGCATTTCCCATAGTTCACGTAGGGTAACACCTGGCATGATGGCAAGCAGTGCTTCATCTTTGTATTGGTTGATATTACGACGCACTTGTAAGGTATAAAGCGGTGAATCAAAGCCAAGTAAAAAAGCGGTTATTTGTTTTGGTGTACCAACGAGATCAACATCATCATGATGGTCGTGGTCGTGGTCGTGGTCGTGGTCGTGGTCGTGGTCGTGGTCGTCTGTAGCAGTTAGGGCTGGTTCATGCTGATGCGAATGGCTGCCATGAATTACGTCAATTGCAGCTAGCGGAATATGCAATGTTTTATCAACAGGTGTACCTGTTGGCTTTAAAATACCGACCACTTTAAATGGATTATCGTCATGATTATGAAAGCTGGTATTGCCCATACCATGAGCAATCACCACTTCATCGCCTAGCTGATAACCTAAGGTATTGGCAACCTCTGCACCTAATACCACTTCAAACAAATGATTAAATGCATGACCTTGTGAAAAGCTTAGCTGCTGCTTTTTAGCAAAGCGATAGTGCTCAAAATAGTCTTTATTTGTTCCAAGTACAGCAAGACCTTTATGGCTGTCGCCTAGCGACATAGGAATAGCCCATTTAACACCACGTTGTTCAGTGATGTATTGGTAACTTTTCCAGCTCACGCCATTGTTAGCATGACCAATACGAAACACCGAAGATAGCAACAGTTGAATGTCACCGGTACGAGCACCGACAATTAAATCAGTGCCCGAAATTGTATTACTGAAGCTACTTTTAGCATCAACTCGAACGCGCTCAATCGACATTAGTAACATTACGCTAATAGCTATTGTAAATAATGTGAGTAGGGCGCTGGCCTTACGGTTTAATAAACTTTTTACGGCGAGTTTAACGAGTAGCATGTGTACCTCCTTGTAAATCGACAAGGCTGATACTACGGCTAAATAGTGTTTGTAGAGTTTCATCATGGCTAACAAACACCAGCGTGCTGTTAGCCGCACTTGCTTGCTCAAATAACAACTTTACAAAAGCTTGGCGATTTTGCGTGTCGAGTGCTGAAGTTGGTTCATCTGCAATGATAATTTCAGGGCTGCCAATAAAGGCTCGTGCTGCGGCAACTCTTTGCTGCTGACCAATACTAAGCTCAGCAACAGCTTGATGTTGCAGGGTATCGTTTAGTCCTAGAGCGCTGAGTAAGCGGCTTGCCTCTGCTGTTATTGTTGTACTATTTTCTAATGCTTTTTTTTGCCTTTGCTTTGAAAACTGGCACCCCAAGGTCACATTTTCAATAGGCGATAAATAAGGGAGTAAATTAAAGTTTTGAAAAATGTAGCCTATATGATCGGCACGAAAACGGTCTCGTTTACTATTATTAAATTGGTTTATCGCTTTACCGAGGAGTTCAATACTCCCTTGTGTTGGCACTGTAACACCAGCGAGCAGTGATAATAAAGTTGATTTACCACAGCCACTCGGGCCGTGAAGAAAAACATGTTCGCCTTGATCAATATGTAATTCAGTAATATTGATCGTTGGCTCAGGTTGTTTTGTGTGCCACTTGAATAGCACGTTTGCAAGCGTGATCATAACGACCTATCAATTGTTACCATCGCCAGTAATTTAAATTTCTACGCATTTTAAAGTTACGAATAAAATTACGTGGTTTTGGCTTAAGTGCTGGATTGCTCAATAGTAATTCATTGCTTGCAGCAAGTACACGTTGACTCGATAAGCCGTCCTGATACGGGTGTAACTGTTGGCAAAAGTGTTCAATTTTAGCCATTAATTCAGGTGGTCGTGTGAAAGCATAATCAATTGCCTCAGTTAGCTTATCGGCATCAGTGATATCTATAAGGTGTTCTCCAGGTGCTTGGTTACAAAAAGTCACGACAGGTTTTCTTTGTAAGATAAACATAAGCAATATAGAGGAAGTATCACACAGCATGACATCCGCCGCTTGCAACAGCGGTAATACATTATCTGTCTCTACAAAGGTTAGATTTTCGTTTTGTAGAGCCTTGTATTTATCAACAAGCTCGCTTGGCATTTTTGGGTGGAATTGCATTAAAATTCGCCACTTACCTTGCTCACTGTATGCTTTAATTTGTTCGTATAATTTAGGTGCTAGAGAGAGATTTCGAGAAAAAGTTGAACAAATTAAAAGAGTTTGTCTTTTATCGCCTTCATCTACGTATGGATTGTTGTCTATTTTTGAAAATAATGGATCTAGAGTAGGCCAACCTGTTTCTTTAGTTAAAAAGAAACCATGCTTTTCAGCTAGTTCCTCAAATCTAGAAGTTGTATTAGGGCCTTGTGTACAATATAGGTCAAAGCAGCCTCTAATATTAAAATGATCTTCGTACCCTTTTCTATTTAGTTTTCCAGAGTTAAATCCATGAAAGACAGCTACTTTTTTTCCGGGTATAAAGTTAGGGATGACATTTCCTGGGATGTATGAAATATTCGGCTGCCACTGGATGACATCTTCTATAGTTTCTAAACTAGATTCATCTGGATGCAAGAAATGCTTATTTACTTCATCACCCTCTAAAAACCACTTAACCTCACCGCCACGCGCTAAAATCTCCCGTTGTAATGGGCGCAAAATCGCGTACGAATAGTTTTGCGAAATATACATTAAGTATTTTTTTTCTTTTGTAGCTGCTAAGTAATCCAAGAAAACCTCCTATTGCGAGGCAATATTATAACGAAATATTGTTTATGACAGCAAAATTGCAGAATAATTAAGTTTTTATTGTACTTGGTGCGGTCAATTGTAAGTAGATAATCGGGCAATGATTGAGCTTTCAAGGCGTCTAGATTATTATAGGCGGCCATAACCCCAATCCCATACATGTGCTCACAAGAGCATGCCAAATACTTTCGGAGATAGCATGACTAGCTATAAAGTTTTAGACGTAAACGATGATTTACCGATCCGTACTAAAGGTGCAGTACACAGTGGTAAAGTGCGTTCAGTTTATTGGTTAACTGATGAAGACAGCGCTCGTTTAATTAATGAAAAAGGTTATCAAGTTCCAAAAGGAACTGAGCTAGCTATTATGGTTATTTCTGACCGTATTTCTGCGTTTGATTGTATTTGGCAAGGTGAAAACGGTTTAAATGGTGTGCCAGGTAAAGGCATTGCATTAAACTCAGTGGCATCTCATTGGTTTAAGTTATTTGATAAAGCAGGTCTTGCTGGTAATCATATCGTTGATATTCCTCATCCTTATGTATGGATTGTACGTAAAGCAAGCACTGTAAAAGTAGAAGCTATTGCGCGCCAATATATTACTGGCAGCATGTGGCGTGATTATGCAAAAGGCACCCGTAATTTCTGCGGTATTGATTTACCAGAGGGCTTAGCTGCGAATCAAAAGCTAGATGAAGTGTTAATCACGCCATCAACGAAAGGCATTATCACAGGTGTTGCTGACATTCCTGAAGTAGATGATGTGAACATTACCCGTGAAAACATCACGAATAACTTAGCTGTTTTTAACTTTAAGTCTGAAGATGATGTTGCTAAATATGAGCAATTACTTGTTGAAGGCTTCAAGCTGATTAGTGATGAACTTGCACAGCTAGATCAAATCTTTGTCGATACTAAATTTGAATTTGGTTATGTTGAAGATATTGATGGTTCAGATAAGCTTATCTACATTGATGAAGTGGGCACGCCTGATTCATCACGTATTTGGGATGGCCCAGCTTACCGTGACGGTAAAATCATTGAAAACTCAAAAGAGGGTTTCCGCCAGTTATTAATTAATAACGTGCCAGACAGCGATGTGTTATTAAATAAAGATCGTATGGGCGAGCGTGAGCAGCTTGCTAAAGACTACACCTTGCCAGAATCAGTGATGCTTGAAGTGTCTGATACCTACGTTGGTATTGCGAGTAAAATTATTGGGCAAAAAATCACTATTCCAAGCGATCCACGAAGTGAAGTCATCGCTATATTAGATAACGATTACGGCTTAATTAAGCACGATTAATTGCTGTTTTTAACTTAGTTATGCTCTAAGTTAATATTATTAAAGCCAAGTTGGTTTTCTAGTAAAACTGCTTGGCTTTTTTCTTGCTTTTCATACCTTCTCTCATTAACTTAAGCTAAGATTAATCTATACTTATTAGCAAACTAAGCTAAGCAAGGTTCAATTATGACGTTTTTTGCGCACTGTGCTCGCACGGTATGTTCTTTTGTATTTATGTGCTGCGCTGCGAATGTATTTGCAGCGGATATTTCATTTACCGTTCGAGATCAATTTGGTGAGCCTTTAGCCGATGCTGTAATTGAATTACAAGGTAATAAAAATTTAGCGCACACGCAGTTGCCTGTCGCAGTGATGGATCAGGTTAATAAGCAGTTTTCACCTAATGTATTGGTAATACAGCAAGGTCAGTCTGTTGATTTTCCTAATAGTGATAATATTCGCCATCATGTTTATTCTTTTTCAAGCGCTAAACCTTTCAATATTAAGCTATATGCTGACCGTCCAGAAAAACCAGAGTTATTTGATAACGCCGGGGTGGTAGTCCTAGGCTGTAATATTCACGATTCTATGGTGGGTTATATCTATGTAGCAAATGGCGCTAATACACTAAAAACAGCACAAGATGGCAAAGTACAATTAAAAGATATTTCAGTTCCAACGAATATAACGATTTGGCACCCAAACCAAGCAAGTGAAATTAATAAAAAATTATCAGTCACTGTAACTGAACAAGCAGCTGATATTACAATTGAAACAAATGCACCTGCACCGCGTAATACGTTTGGTGAGATGTTTAAGGCAGATAATGATTCATAGTTTAAGAGGGCGGATCATAGCCTTATGCGTAAGCCTCGTTTTATTAACTAGTTTAGTCAGTTTAGCGAGCTCTTGGTGGTCGACTAATCGGTTTAATGATCAAAAGTTACGTGAAGATATTAATGTCGCTGAAAATGTTTTTAAGCAATATTTAAGCGCTAAAGAAAGCCTGCTATTAACGGCTGCAAAGGTACTCACAGCAGACTTTGGTTTTAAACAAGCTATTGCTACCCAAGATGCTGATACCATTAGCAGTGTATTGAATAACCATAGTCGTCGAATAAATGCTGATTTGATGTTGCTCATTGATTTATCTGGGCAATTGGTCTCTGCAAATACTGAATTTAACCATACACCTGATGAGTTTTCTGCACTGATGAATGAATTGCTCATTAATGCAGAGCAATCTAATTTTATTGTTCTTGATCAAACCCTATACCAAGTTATCTTATTGCCGGTACGTGCGCCTCGTACTGTTGCCTACAGTTTAGTGGGCTTTGAAATTAATGACCTTGTTGCTGCAGAGCTAAAAAACCTTACCACAATGGATGTGAGTTTTATTGGTGAAGATGATGGTGTTGTAGAGACCTCACTAACCAAGCAACCTCAAACTAATTCAGTATTAGCGCATTTTAATAACGAGACAACGCAACGTATTTTTGGTGAAAAGCCGGTTTATAGAAATCGACTGGTTGAACTGCCATCCTTGCCCGGGCACATAGTCTCAGTGCTGTTAAGTGCTGATTTAACCCAGAGTTATCGTGAGTTTGAACAGCTATTTTTCACCATTATTGTGCTTGCTGCGATTACGGTTGTGATAGGCGTATTGACCAGTGGTATCTTGGCTAAAAACCTCACGACACCGCTTTCAAAGCTAACCTTACTTGCTCAGCAATTTGCTCGTGGCAATTATAAAGCTGAATTTGTAGGTAAAAAGCAAAGCAGCGAAATCACCACGTTAGTCGATGCCTTTAACAACATGGGTAACGACATCAAAGAACGTGAACAGCAAATAAGTTTTCAAGCTAGCCATGATTCATTAACTGGCTTTTATACCCGTTCTGCGATGTTAGAAAACATGGAGAACTTGTTTGCTGAAGGCGCTGAATACACACTCGTTGCCATAGATATAAGAGGTCTTCGTCATATCAATGATAAATTAGGCCCGCGTATTGGTGATGATTGTTTAAAAGCAGTTGCTGAGCGTATTGGTGAATACTCGGCACATCATAATGGTGTGAATGCTCGGATTGGCGGCGATGAATTTTTAACCTTACTTCCAGCAGATGAAACTAAGCAGTTTAAAGATGCAGTAATGAAGCTTGTTGCTCAGTTACAGGCTGGCTACTTAATTCAAGGCTTAAATATTACTTTACGCTTTAGTGTTGGGGTGGTGCATTGCCTTTCACAAAATGTCAGCCCTGAGGACTTAATGCGTCGCTCGTTAATTGCTGTTGATACCGCATCTTGCGAGCATAAAACTATTCATTATTATCAAGAAGGTGAAGACGAAGAGCACCTTGAGCGCCTTGCAATAATCGATGAACTTAAACAAGCCCTCGTTGATGATGATGGCCAGCTTTTCATGACCTATCAACCAAAACTAAATATTAAAACCAATTGCATTGATAAAGTTGAGTCATTAATTCGTTGGCAGCGTAAAGATGGTCAGTGGGTTTCGCCTGAGCTGTTTATTGATTTAGCAGAACAATCGGGGGTGATTGTTGAGCTTACTTCTTGGGTTGTGAAAACCGTAGTGTCTCAAGTTGCTGCATGGCAACAGCAAGGTGTTACCATGCAGGCTGCAATTAATGTCTCTGCACAAGATATTGCATACCCTAGCTTTTACTCTCACCTTGCTAAACAACTTGAGAAACATGATGTTAATGGGCGTTTAATTACGATTGAGCTCACAGAGCGAGATATGATAGAGAACGAAGATCAAGGCATTAAGGCACTCGAAAACCTCAAAACCTTGGGTGTTAAAATCTCGTTGGATGACTATGGTGTAGGGCAAACATCTCTCGGGCGCTTAAAGTCATTACCGATTGATGAGCTAAAGCTTGATAAGTGTTTTATTTTGCAATTAGATCAGTCACGACAAGATCAATACATAGTGCAATCTACAGTTACTCTAGGTCACCAGCTGGGTTTTTCGGTTGTAGCGGAAGGCGTTGAGAACAAAGAGTCACTGGATATTTTAGTGCAAAATAAATGCGATTATGCACAAGGCTATTACTTAAGTAGACCACTAAAATCAGAGCAGTTTTTGCAGTGGTTAGAGGTGTACAATGAAGCGTCTTAATTGGTTGTTTGGGTTAATTTGCCTTGCTTTTGCAAGTTCAGGGCTCGCAGCATCGGGTAAATTATTAGCAACGCCTGGTGTCTCCCAGGTTGAAGGTAGTGCGGGTGGTGGTATTGTTCCTTGGGCACAGCTTGCAGGCTATGCAAGTGATGATGAAATAGCTATAAATGGCTTTTGTAGTCGCGCTGATGTGAGTGATTACAGCTTAGATGTTTGTGGCGCGCAACTAAATATTTATGATCGCGTTGAATTTAGTTACGCAGAGCAACGCTTCGAAGTTCCCGCATTAAATACCGATATCGAACAATCAATTACAGGGGCAAAAGTACGCTTATACGGCGATATCGTTTACAGTAAATGGCCGCAGTTGAGCTTGGGTGTACAACATAAATCACTGGATGACGGCAGTATCGCTAACCTATTAGGCGCAGAAGACACCAGTGGTACTGATATTTATCTTGCTGCTAGTAAATTACATTTAGGAGCGCTTGTTGGGTATAACTGGTTTTGGAATACCACTTTTCGTTATAGCGATGCTAATCAACTAGGTTTGTTAGGTTTTGGCGGCCCTGATAGCGATAAAGAGTTGTTATTTGAAGCGTCTACCGCGGTGTTTTTAACCCATCAAATAGCCGTTGGTGTTGAGTATCGGGAAAAGTCTAATAATCTTGGCTTAGGGGAGCAAGATTGGCAGGATGTGTTTGTTGCTTGGTTTCCCAATAAGTATGTTAGTGTCACCGCTGCTTGGTTAGACTTAGGAAGTATTGCTGGGGCTAAGGATCAAACAGGTTGGTATCTTTCTGTTACAGGGTATTGGTAATGATGAAAACATTTTTTACGTTTGTATTTGCCGTGATGTTAGTCGGCTGTGCAAGTAGCAACAACGGCACCTTATACCAGCAACTAAATGGCGAACAAGGGATCGAAAAACTAGTTGATAGTTTTATCAATCAAATAGGCCGTGACGAACAAATTTTAGCTTATTTTAAACAAACCAATGTTGCGCATTTTCGCCAAGGCTTTATCACTCATTTGTGCAGTGTCACCGATGGCCCTTGTGAATACGAAGGCGATAATATGGTTGATATTCACACCGGAATGAATATTTCTAAAAAAGACTTTAACCGTGTGGTAGAGCTTTTAATCAATGCGATGGATGAACAACACGTTTCGCAAACGGTACAAAATAAAATCCTTAGCAGACTTGCGCCACTTCGCCCTGAGGTAATTAATATCTAGCTAGAACAAACTTTAATTGTGGGCTGAAACAGAAATGTAATTTATGTACAATAGCTATTGGTTGAAGTTATTAAGTTGTAAATAATGCAGTTATATTTTGATGTTCAACATCTATATTACATTCCACAGTATTTGCCTGTTTTAAAGGAGTTGAAGGAAAAAGGCCACAAAGTTTCGATGGTTTTCTATGAAGACCAAGATGAGCGTAGTCTTGGTGTATGTCGTGACTTTATCTATGAAAATGCAATAGTTGCAAAATGGTTAACAAGTGCAAGAGAAACCTTTGAATTTTATCAGAGTTCAGATGCAGATTGGGTTGTGTTTGGAAATACATTTGCTGGCGCTGAGGATCTAAATAAAAAGACTGTACTGATGCAACATGGAATAGGTCCAAAACAATGCTATTACGATGTATCGAATAATAAGATGACAGTACGGTTTGTTGAGGGAGAGCACCGGCTTCAACGTTTAAAAACGCTTTATCCTGAAGGCAACTTTATTGATAGTGGCTACGCCAAGTTAGACCCTATTTTTAATCAGACTCTTGAAAGCATTAACCTCAAAAATCTCGGCTTAGATCCGTCAAAGAAAACTTTGCTCTATGCGCCTACTTTTTATCCAAGCTCTTTAGAGTGCTTTAGCGATGATTTCCCTGAGCACTTTAATGAATTTAATATTATCGTTAAGCCTCATTTCTTTAGCTTATTTAAGCCGAAGTACAAAAAGCAACGCCTAAAACTTGAGAAGTGGGCTAGTGCTAAGAATGTTTACCTTGCAA
Organism: Pseudoalteromonas sp. Isolate3; assembly: GCF_022398505.1. Lineage (NCBI taxonomy): Bacteria > Pseudomonadati > Pseudomonadota > Gammaproteobacteria > Alteromonadales > Pseudoalteromonadaceae > Pseudoalteromonas > Pseudoalteromonas sp. Isolate3. Next base: position 60,546 of record NZ_JAKEVN010000012.1, read on the forward strand.
ATGAATTCGATTTTGATCTTACTCCTTTTTTAGAACTTGCTGATATTATGGTTTCTGATGCATCGTCAGCCATTTTTGAATTTGCAGCATTAGAAAAACCTGTTATCTGGTGTGATTTTTACAAGCTGCGTTGGTCATACAGAGGTATTTTTTCTTATAGATTGAAAGCTCGATTGGATGAAGATATCAAATACTTCAATGAGTTATGTGCGCGTGCTGAAAGTTATAAAGAGTTAAAGCAGTTATTAAGTTCAAGTTTTAATGAATCTGCCGAATTTAAAGAAAAAAGAAAAGAAATAGTTTATAAACTGGCAGGTCTTACGGATGGTCACTCTGCTAAGAGAATTGTTTCTTATTTAGAGGAACATCAATGAAACGGGTAATTACTTTTGGCACGTTTGATATTTTTCATGTGGGACATATCAATATTTTAGAGCGAGCTAAAGCACTGGGAGATTATTTGATAGTTGGTGTATCTTCTGATGAACTAAACTTCTCAAAGAAAGGTCGAAAGCCTGTATACAGTGAAGCTGATAGGCTGAAAATTATTAGTTCTTTAAAGTGTGTTGACGAAGTATTTGTAGAGCACTCTCTAGAATTGAAAGGTGAGTACATAAAAGACCATCAAGCCCATTTGCTCGTTATGGGGGATGATTGGGCTGGTCGGTTTGATCAATTTAAGCAAATTTGTGATGTGATTTATTTAGAGCGTACTCCCTCTATCTCTACAACAGAAATAATAGAAGTTGTAAGGCAGCCTTCAAACTGTCATTTATAATTAATAAAATAGCTGTATGCGCTTAAGTTCAATCTAAACTAAGATCAGTATATGGCTTTTTTATTTATCTCTCGCAATAATGTGCACGCCCGCTATTACAAAAAATTAATTAGGAAACTCCCCTTAAATTGTAAAGTGCACTGTATGGGCTTCCCCAGGTTAACTGCTTTAAAATACTTTAGCAAAGCGATTAAAATTGATTTTAGTAAAATAATTTCGGAACAACTACTACGTAAGCAAGCCCGAAATGATCTTTGGTGTAACCCATTACTTATCAAAGCTTACTCTAAAGTGATGCAGTTTGTAGAGCAATGTCGGTACGCTAAGTATTATGATTTATTGAAGTCAGAACCTCCTGAAGCGTTAGTCATTTGGAATGGTAATAAACTACCGAATGTTACTGTTTGTATAGCTGCGAAATCACTAGGAGTGACTACCTACTTTTATGAAAATGGGTTATTGCCCGGAACAACAAGTTTAGACCCTCAAGGTATTAACTTTGCGGCTTCTGTACCGCGAGATAGTCAATTCTATTTAAATTTTGATCCACAAGGGAAGTTGCCATTTTCTGCGCCTGATTTAATCCCTAGAGCGAATCACAAAAAGCGCTGCAAATTTGACGCAGTTGAGTTACCAAAAAAATACTTATTTGTGCCATTTCAAGTTCCACACGATACACAAATAGCTTGTTACTCACCTTGGCTTAAGTCAATGGAAGAGTATTACGATGCTGTTGTTTCAGCCGTAAAAAAGTTAAATGATCCAGAACTTAAAGTTGTTTTTAAAGAACATCCTTCATGGCATAAGCACTATGAACACTTGTACGATAAAGATGATGTTGCCGTTTTTGCCAACGGAAATTGTACTCGAGAACTTATCAATAACGCTGAAGCCGTGATCACTATTAACTCGACCGTTGGCTTAGAATCTTTATTACTTGATAAAAAAGTGCTTACCTTAGGGCTTGCTTGTTACAACATTGATGAGCTTGTACTACACGCAAGTGATCAAGCTACTTTGATTAAGTGCTTAGAAAAACTACAAAATGGCTGGCAGTCCAACAGTATTCTGAGAGATAAATTTTTTACCTACTTAAAGCATGTGTATTGCTTGCCCGGTGTTTGGAAAGAATGTACAACTGAGCATGTTGAAGCGGTTGAAAAGCGCTTAACTCAACAAGATACATTCGCTCAGCTATCGCAAAAGGAAAGCTAATGAAGAACATAGTCTCGCCAGAATGGCTTAACGAGCATTTAAGCCATGATAATTTGATCATTTTTGATGCTGGAATGGTACGCCCTGGTTTACCGGGAGAATACGCACCTAAAGCTATGCTGCCTAATGCACAGCGTTTTGATTTCAAAAAGACGCTGGCAGATAACAGCAATCCTGTACCAAGTATGATGTGCAGTAGCGAGCAGTTCACAGAACATATGCAGCGTGCTGGAGTTAATCAAGACTCACTGATTGTGATTTATGAAGACCAAGGTTTATTCAGTTCAGCGCGTGCGTGGTGGATGTTTAAAGCAATGGGCTTTGATAACGTAAAGGTTTTAAGTGGTGGTTTAGCTAAGTGGCAGGCACTTGGCTTTGCAACACAAGCCAGCTATTCAGCTGCTTCTGGTCAAGGCAACTTTGTTGCAAGCCCTCGTGTTAATTACTTTATCAGTGCTGAGCAAGTACTTAACTCACTTGATGAGCAAAGCACACTAACACTCGATGCTCGCCCTTATGAGCGATTTACAGGTGAACAGGCCGAGCCGCGTGAAGGCATGCGTAGTGGTCATATTCCAAATAGTCGCAGTCTATCACTTGCAAGTGTACTAAATAACGGTGAGCTAAAACCGCTTAGCGAGTTGCAGATATTATTTGATCAACATATTGCAGCGCATCATACTCAGTTGCAATTTAGCTGTGGTTCAGGTGTAACAGCTTGTGCAATTGCATTGTGCGCCGATGAATGTGGTTACTCTAACTTACGTGTTTACGATGGCTCATGGAGTGAGTGGGGCGCTCGTCACGAGTTACCTATTGAAACAGGTCCGCATCAATAAATTCAGCGTAATTTTGCCAGCTGCCGATACTGTTTTTATTCAGTGGCTGGCGAATTTGCTTTTTGCTCGCCGTAGCTGAAGCCGCATTGTTTTTATAAAAAGTTAGGCAGTTTTCCTGCCAGCTTAAATCACAAAAAGTATAGAGCTTCTGTGTTTGCTTAACCGGCTCTGCCACTAATTGCTCATAGCTTTGTAAAAAAACGTTTTCAGGATACTTGTTGGCAAAGTGACTGACTAATGCCGAGTAATCTTGATGGAATGAGGCAATATCTTCAAGAGTAAAACTGTAGTGATGAAACACACTTTGCGGACTATACATCTGCCTAAAATTGGCGATACTGCAATCGTGCCAGTCTCGCTGCATACAAACAATTTTAGCATTAGGAAATGCCGCTAATATAAAATCAATATAGTAAAAGTTAAATGGCTGTTTATCACAGCTTCTAAGGCCATCACTGAGCAGCTGGGCTCTTTGTTGATAGTTAGCAAGTACTGTCTTTATCGCTTCAGATTCATATGCCTTATCAAGCATTTCGCTATCAATCACTCGAGCCGATTGCGTGGCGTGTTGTATCAATTGCGCTATATCGTTTAATTCTCCAATCCCTTGCAGCTGTGAACTTTGATTAAGGATTTTTTCAACTAAAGTTGTGCCAGAGCGGGGCATGCCAACAACAAAAACGGGTGAGAACTCAGAGTCACTACTTTCAAGCACTTGCTGTGTACTTTGAGTAATGAGCTTTTGACAAAAATAGCGATGTTGCGTGGCTTGATAATTAAGTTTATAGGCTATGGCTTGCTTACTTAGTACAAAGTATTTAAATGCATTTTTGTAGTCATTAAGGTGCTCATAATTAAGAGCAAGACTATGAAAATACACTTGTTGATCAATAATGCTTTTTTCTTTATTCACCAAGGTTTGTAGTTTCTGGATATGTAGCTTCGACTCTACATCAGTATTTAGTTCAGCCTGTGAGTAATGAGCTTGATAAAAGCTAGGTTGCTGGGTAGTAAGTTGCTGTAGCAAACTTTTTGCTTCATCAAACAGTCCGTGAATTTTATATGATACCGCCAAATTATAGCTAATTTGTGGGTTATATTTATTGCGTTGGTAAGCCGACTTTTGAAAGCTAAAGGCGTCTTCATAATGCCCTAAACGGTTAGCAATATTGGCTAGTGTATCAAAGTCAGCGGCACTAAAGTCAGCTGTTTGCAAAGCGTCTTGATAATGCACAGCCGCATTACTTACTTTACCTAACAGTACATACAGCTTGGCAAGTGCTAAATGATATATCGGCAAAGGCGCTAAATTAAGCGCTTTTTCAAGCAGCTTAATGGCTTTGTTGATATCGCCCGCTGCAGTGTTGACTTCGCTCAGTAAAAAGTAACAAACGTGGTCTTCTGGATTTTGCTTTAGGCGCTGCACAAGTAGATGATGTGCATCATGTAGTTGCTTGTTGGCTAACAACTGTTGGATATTAGCGCGAAGCGCTTGTTGGGTATTTAGCATGAGATTATCTTAAAAGCCTTGCCTAAAAGCGGCAAGGCTTTTATTCGAGTATTTAATTACAGCTCAAAGTTGTAGCTAAACTTCATACCGATTGTACGAGGTGCGGTGGTGTAGTGACCATAAACACGCTGTAGCTCAGGTAGCTCTTTGTTAAGCTCAGCATATTGAGACATACCAGCCCAAGACTTATCACGACGTACAGAAGTGAACGCATACTTATCGAATAAGTTGTCTACGTAAAGGGTTGCAGACCACATATCGCCAGTAATTTTGGCAGATAAGTTACTTAGTGCATAACCTGGTAATACTTCGCCATCTGCTTTTAAGCCTACTTTGGTGATCACATCGCTTTGTGCTGTGATACCGTAGTTTACGCTTAATAGTTTATCACCTAGGATATCTTGCTCGTAACGAAGACCAAAAGAGAATTGATGCTCAGGAGCACCCGGTAAACGGTCGCCTTTAGCGCCATCATAGTAGCTTTGGTACTGCGCTAAGTCGTCACCTAATACGCCAAATAAGTAGGGTGCATCTTCGGTTAATTCGGCTTTTGCATATGCGTATGTTGCATAAGCTGCCCAGTTATCACCGATCATAGCGCGAGTAGAAAGTTCGACACCTTTAGAATTAGCAGAGGCTGCATTCGAAGTAATTAACTCTTGGCCATTTACTGTGCTGCTTCCAACTTGCGCATCTTTCCAATCAACATTAAATAGCGCTGCATTGAAATGTAGGCGGTTACGTAACCATGATGACTTAAAGCCTAGCTCGTAGTTGACCGTTGTATCTGGTTTGTAATCTTCTTCGTTTGGCAGGGCACAAACAATTTGTTGCTCAGGTAATACATCAGGGCAAGGAGCAATACCGTTACCACCACCAATACGGAAACCTTCACTTACGGTAAAGTAAGCAAGCACACCATTATCAAATGTGTAATTAGCATTAAACTTAAATAAGTTACCGCTATCGCTTGCGCTTACATTTTCCATAACAAGATTATCTAGTGAATCAAAGTCACCAGAATAAAGCGGCGTTGCAGAGCCTGATGTTGTTGATACATCGTATTCATAAAAACGAGCGCCAACAGTGACATCAAGTTGATCTGTGATGCTGTAGCCAATTTCACCAAAAAGTGCTTTTTCAGTGGTTTCGCTATCAGAAATTAGAATGTACTCAAGGTCTTGTTCAACATTTGGAATACCGCCACCCCAGTACTCAGTCAGACCCGGCGTGTACTCACGATCATCTGAGTGACTTTCTACTTTGTTATAGAAGCCGCCTACAATCCAGTTAAAAGCGCTACTGCTATTTGAAACTAAACGAAGCTCTTGCGTAAAGGTATCGCGATCTGAGGTGTCGTGCGTGTAGCCAACAAAAGAAGGGAAGTCGGCATACCCTGACCAAATATCGTAAAGAAGATCAGTTTGATCGCGCTGACCAGATTGCTCATAGCTAGACCAACCAGATGCAGATACCAGCTCAGCAAAACCAAGATCTGCTTTTACTTCTAAGCTTAATAAATCGTTTTCTTCTTCACCGGGTTCAAGCACACGAGCTACATTTTCGTATTTTCCAGGGATACCTTGTAGTGCACTGCTATCTGCAAGTGAGCCGTATTGAGACGTCGAATTACCGCCATTTTCTTGCTTTTGATAGAAGTAGTTTAGCGTTGCATCAACATCTTCGGTGGCAAGCCAGCGTAGTGATAAACGTGCTGTGGTGATTTGCTCATCGTTAACATCGCTTACGCTTTTTAAGTTGGCATTTACATCGCTGCTGTCTGAAAAATCAGGGTTCGGGTTTGATACGCCAGGTTCTAGAACCACGTGAGTGTAGTCAATGTAACCTGGGTTATCGTAATAATTTAAGCTAGCACGAAGGGCTAGTTTTTCTTCAATTAGCGGAGTATTGAATACCACGCCAAACTCACCGCCTGTACCGTCACTTTCGTTAATGCTAAATACATCGCCTGTTACTTTACCTTCGGTGATATCAAGCTCAGGTTGTTTTAATAAATAACGGATTGCACCACCTAAAGTACCTGCTCCGTATAGTGTACCTTGTGGGCCAATTAATACTTCAACACGGTCAACATCAGTCAAACGTAAATCAATGCTAAGTGGAATTTCACCAACATAAGTTGCCACTGTGCCACTGTCAGAAATACGGTCAGAGGTATTTGTGTTCAGGCCACGAACGATAATAGGAGAACCTTCACGACCACCTTGATCAGAAATTGTTAAACCGGGTACCCAACGAGCGACATCTTCAAGATCACCAATGTTTTGGTCGCTAATTACATCGCCATTTAGGGCTGTGATATTAAGCGGTGCATCTTGTACAGAACCTGCACGTCGTGTTGCAGTGATTTGGATAGTTTCAATTGATTTATCAACTTCGATAGCATCTTCAGCAGCAAACGCCATATTGCTATTAATTAAAACCGCAGAAATTGCACTTGCAAGTAGAGCAGGCTTAAAGGTGTTCATGATAGATTCCGAGTTAGTTACAGTAAATTTATGCTCAAAAAATAGACGTTACTAGTAATTTAAGCTTAAAAATTGAYGATTTAGTGAATTTATATCCAATTATAATGTATTTTTATTC
>NZ_JAKEVN010000120.1:0-12025 GCF_022398505.1 Pseudoalteromonas sp. Isolate3
GAAATTATTAATAGGACTGTAACAGTTTCGGACAATCAACTTATTTGCAACTTCCTACGTCAAAGTGATCAATATTGAAATTGAATAAGTCAGTCTGGTCTTAGCTAGTACATATGAGGGGATTTTTTGCAACTTTTTAATTCACTTTTATGCAAAGTTACGCTTCAATAACGTCGCTAAGTTATTGAAGTAATTAGGCCTCCTTATGTAAGCATTTACTACAAACTTCACTTGGGTTGTTGTTTGAAGTATAAGTTGCCATAGTCTGGTATTTAACCAAATGGTTAGATGATTGACTTACATGTACGAAATAAATTAAAAAATCTCCTATTAATCACAATCATCAATTTGCTAGTCAAAAAATAAATCGACCTGTTTAGTTGAATTCTCTTTAGAATTTGATGCGTGTTTCCATTTTGAGTACATACTATTAATCAACACCCGAAATTAAGTCTAATCCTTATATTCTGCTGCTCCCCGCTAGTGTTTATCTGCTCACTTTACCTTTCTCTTTTAATTAATCGTGTAAAAAAAATGTTGATAAATGGTTTTTATTTAGCTATAAAGACAACGTTGTTTAATTTGCTGACAACAAAATAATTTACATTACATATTGTTACTGCAATAAGCCCAGCTAATGAGTTGGGCTTAAAAATAAAACAAAAAGACAACGTTGTTTATTTGCAGAATCTTTCATCTATAACGAGGACACACCATGCGGAGATACCATAAAAGTCAGCTCGCGCTATGTATTCAGGCACTTTTGTTCGGTTCAATACTATTACCTAAAGCGACTATAGCTGCCGAAGAATCCCAAGAAGATGTCGCAAAAAAAAGTAGCGGTATTGAAGTGATCGAAGTTTCTTACGGTTACGGTAGCGTCAAAAAAGAAGATCTTACAGGTGCTGTAAGTACAGTAGAACTTGAAGATGTTGTTGATTTACCTGCTGGTAACATCATGCAAAACCTTCAAGGTCGAGTGCCGGGTCTTCAAATTACCACTAATGGTTCTCCCGAATCGACGGCAACAGTCAGAATTCGTGGGCAAGGCCTAGGCCCGCTGGGTAATAATGACCCTTTGTATGTAATAGATGGTATTCCAACTAAATCGGGAATGCATGAATTGAATTCGCATGATATTGCCGATATTCAGGTTTTAAGAGATGCTGCAGCGGCTAGTATTTTTGGCGCGAGATCGGGTAATGGTGTCATCGTTATTACAACAAAAAAAGGTCAAGAAGGACTGAATTTTGATTTCTCAGTTAATCAGTCATACGATGATTTTAACTATGATTTAAATCCTTTAAATACTCAGCAGCGTGGTGAAGCGGTATGGAGAGCAGCAGTAAATGATGGAGCTGATCCAAATGCTGCAAGCCCGCTTTATAGCTTTGATTGGAACGGTAACTACAAAAATCCACAATTAAATGGCATTTCTCTTCCAGCGTATACTGATCCTAATCAAGTTCAACGTCCTGCGGATACAAATTGGTTCGACGAGGTAACCCGCTCAGCAAAAGTTACTGATGTTAACTTTTCCTTGTCGGGTGGTTCAGATAGAGCGTCTGTATATAGCTCGCTAGGCTATTTCAATTCTGAAGGTGTTGTCGATGGTTCTGAGTTTGAACGTATCAACTTTCGTGTAAACTCTGAATTTAAGGTCACTGATAAACTAAAAATAGGTGAGAACTTCATAATCACTAATCAGGAATCAAATCTAGTTAACGCATTAGCGGGACAAATTTTGGGCTTAGCTATTGAGCAGCAATCAATAGTACCAGTTTATAACGATGAAGGAGGTTGGGGGGGACCTGTTCCTGGTGTCACAGATCGTGATAACCCTGTTCGCCTTATTAAGATGAACCGAGATAATGTCAGCCGCTTTAATAAAGTGATGGGCAATATCTTTATAGAGTATGAACCGCTCGAAGATCTCACCTTGAAAAGTTCATTAGGCATCGATTATGGCCAGTATTATTTTAGAAACTTCACGCGTGCATTTCAGGCCGGTTCTTTAAATTTTGGTGATCAGTTATCGGTTACAGATAATTGGAATAGAAGTATTACTTGGACAAATACGGCTGAATATAAATTTGATATTAATGACCTACACCAATTTACGGTGCTAGCAGGTACTGAACAAATAGATTATGAATATGAAGGGGTCGTTGGTTTTGGCTCTGGTTTTGCGTCAGACGATCGAAGCTATGCTCATTTATCCCAGGCAACAGGGGATGTACGTGTTGAAGGTGATGGTGATAAATGGTCTTTAAATTCATACTTTGCACGAATGGATTATAACTATGATGATCGATATCTTGCTGGATTGACTATTCGTAGAGATGGCTCTTCTCGTTTCGGTAGTAATAATCGCTATGGTAACTTCCCTGCAATTTCAGCTGGCTGGGTTGCAAGTAATGAATCATTTTATGATTTAGAGTTTTTATCAACACTTAAGTTTCGCGCCAGTTGGGGTAGAACAGGTAATCAAGAAATCCCTACAGATGCGACATATACAACTTATTTAAGTCGCTATGCAACTCAATCGTTATTTACAGACCGTCAAGATGAAGGTACTGCTTACGATATAAGCGGTGCTAATGGTGGCAACTTACCATCTGGGTTTGTTAAAGCGCAAACAGGCAATCCTGATTTGAAGTGGGAGACATCGACTCAAATTAACTTTGGTATCGATTTTGGTATGCGATATGACACCATCTATGGAAGTCTAGATTGGTTTGAGAAAACAACCGATGACATTTTAACCCTTACTAATCCAATTGCTACGCTAGGTGAAGGTGCTCAAAAATGGGTAAATGGTGGGACAATCGAAAACTCAGGTTTTGAGTTTATTGTTGGCTATGCAGATTACCTTACGTTTGACAGTTTAGATGGTGATATTGATGTTGATGTTAGTTTTAATGTGTCATCAGCTAAAAATAAAGTGGTGTCTCTTCCTGAAGATGTCGTGAATTCTTTTGGTGGGAATGGAACGGATAAAACTATTTTAGGGCACTCAATTAACTCTGTTTATGGATATGTAGCTGATGGTTTATTTCAAAATCAAGCAGAAATAGATGCTCATGCGGCTCAAGCAGGAGCTGGTTTAGGGCGCGTTCGTTGGAAGGACCTTGATGGAAATGGAGTCATTGATGAAGATGACCAAATGTTCTTTGCAGATACTGATCCTGATTATACCTACGGTTTTAACTTAAGTCTTAAGTATAAAAATTGGGACTTCAACATGTTTTGGCAAGGCGTTGAAGGCGGTCAAATCCGTAACGGTTGGCGAGGATTCACTGATTTCACATCATTAAATATCGGTTCAAATTACGGTGACCGTGTACTAAATGCTTGGACAGTTGATAACACAGACTCAAATGTACCCGCACTCACGCTTATTGATAATAACGGTGAAGGACGTCAATCAAGTTTATTTTGGGAAGAAGGGAGTTATTTAAAACTGCGTAACTTGTCGATTGGTTATACCCCTGACGAGCAGTGGTTAAGCCAATACGGTATATCTTCTGCCCGTATATATCTGCAGGGAAGTAATTTAATCACTATTACACCTTCAGGTACGTTAAGTCAGGACCCTGAAACACCTGATGGCAACTTCCCTATTCCAAGACGTATCACACTTGGTGTGAATCTTTCATTTTAATTACTGGCAACAATAAGAGTACAAACTATGAATAAATTAACCACCATGTTTGCTGCCACAGCATTTACTTTCGCTCTTGCCTCATGTGGAGGCGCCGACTTAGACACTCCTCCTTCTGGGGTTTTGACTGAAGATCAAGTCTCGACAACAGATAATGTAGACTCTTTGATCATCGCTGCGTATTCGTATTTAGGGAATGATCATTATACCGCGCCAAATTTCTTATGGCCAACAGGCAACTTACGTGCAGGGGATGCGCACAAAGGAGGGAATGGTCCGGGCGATATTTTTGCTTATCACGCATTATCATTATACCAGCCATTAGTCCCTGATATGGAGTCTTTCCCACCGGATTTAATTGATTTAAATAATAAAAAGTGGACACGTAATTATACCGGTATTTCACGTACTAATGCAGCATTGCAAGTGATTGCTAATGCTGCTGATAATGCGGTTGATAACCGTGAAGCAAAGCAGGCTGAGTTACGTTTTATCCGAGCAATTTTTTATTTTGACTTGAAGATTCACCATAAGTTTATCCCTTGGATTGATGAGTCGATGACTCAAGAACAGATATTAACTGCGACTAATCGTGACTTTAGTGATCAAGAACTATGGGACAAAATTGCTGCTGATTTCGAATTTGCAGCGAATAATTTACCTAATATTCAAGAGGATGTTGGTCGTGCCTCTGCACTCTCTGCAAAAGCGTATTTAGCAAAGACTCTTTTATATCAAGCGTATGAGCAAAACGAAAAGCATCAAGTAGTAAAAATAAATCAGCAAAAGTTAGCACGAGTCGTGAACTTAGTTGATGAAATTGAGCAGTCCGGTGTTTACGGTTTATTTGATGATTATGCAGATAATTTTTTATTTGAAAGTGAGAATGGAATCGAATCTGTATTTGCCATCCAACGCTCTTTAAATGACGGCTCTCCTGATGGTCGTGGTAGTTGGCCTAGTGCGTTAAATGCGCCAATGGCAGGTGGTTTTGGCTGTTGTGGTTTTCATGTTCCAACAGAAAATTTCGTTAATGTATTTAAAACAGATCAGCAAGGCTTGCCTATGTTCGATACATATAATGACATGAATTATGACATGAAAGTTGATGCAGTAGACCCTCGTCTTGATCACACGGTCGCGATGGAAGGAAAACCATTCAAATATGATGAAAATCTGATTCATGGTGGTGATAGCTGGGCTAGGGCGCCAGGGATTTATGGAAACTTTACGGCGATGAAAGAGCTTGAGCATCCAGAGTGTAGCTGTCGTGGTGAAAATGGTCCATTTCCAATCTTTTCATTGAATACACCGCTTGTTCGATATTCTGATGTCTTACTTTGGAAAGCTGAGGCTCTAATTGAATTAAATCGTCTTGATGAAGCATTAGTGATTATTAACCGTATCCGCTCTCGCGCTAAGCAAAGTACCGCAAAACTTCATAACGCGAGTATTTATAACATTGGCTTGTATGACGAGTTTTTAACCCAAGAGCAGGCTCGTAAAGCATTGCGTTTTGAACGTCGCTTAGAGCTTGGGCTAGAAGGGCATCGATTCTTTGACCTTGTTCGATGGGGGGTTGCTAAAGAAACAATAGATAAGTACTTATCTGTTGAAGCTGTTCGTAAGCCGTATTTAGTTGATGCGTTATTCACAGCAGGAAAACATGAATATTTACCTATTCCAAATCAACAAATGATTTTGAGTGGCGGTTTATACGTTCAGAACCCAGGGTATTAACGTGAGTGGGCGAAAGCCCGCTTAACTGTTTACTCGTAAGAAGAGTTGTTATGAAAAAAATTATTTATTGGTCAATTACAGTTGCTGTAGCTGGTTTTTTATTCGGCTTTGATACAGCTGTAATTTCAGGTGCAGATAAACCAATCCAAGCACTGTGGGAAACTAGCTCGCTGTTTCATGGTTTATTTATTATGTCTTCTGCATTGTGGGGCACTTTACTTGGCGCTCTTATGGGAAATTACCCATGTGATAAGTTAGGACGTAAGCCAACACTGGTATTGGTGGGAGTATTATTCTTTATTTCTGCCCTAGGCTCTGCTGTGGCGCCTGATCCATATAGCTTTGCGTTGTTGCGCTTTATTGGTGGTGTGGGCGTCGGTATTTCCTCAATTGTTGTGCCTGCCTATATTTCTGAAATTGCTCCTGCAAAATTTAGAGGTCGTCTTGTTGCGCTCTACCAGTTTCAAATTGTATTTGGGATATTGATTGCGTTTGTTTCAAATTTTTTAATATCGGGTACATCGTCAATTGATTGGCGTTTAATGCTGGGTGTAGAGGCTATTCCTGCACTTATCTACTTAGTCATGATATTAAAAGCCCCTGAAAGTCCTCGTTGGCTTGTACAAAAAAGGCGTGAGAACGAGAGAGCTCGTCAAATTTTGATGAACCTTGGTGAAGAGAACCCTGATTTAGTCGTGAATGCTATTGAGCAGGATCACAAACAGCACAAAGAAACAAAACTGTTTGGCGGAACTTATAATAAAGCGGCATGTTTTGCATTTCTATTTGCCGCATTTAATCAGCTTTCAGGGATAAATTTTATTATTTATTATGCTCCACGAGTATTTGAATTAGCCGGTTTAAATGTCGATCAGTCACTACTTTCGGGTGCCGGTATTGGGGTGGTTAATTTGTGTTTTACGATGCTAGGTTTGTCATTAATTGATAAGTTTGGCCGTAGAGCCCTAATGTTTATAGGTTCATTTGGCTACATTATTTCTCTTTCTGTAGTGGCTTGGGCATTTAGTTCTGGTTCGGGTGGCTTTACAGTTGTTGCATTTGTTTTCATTTTTATTGCCGCTCATGCAATTGGACAAGGAACAGTTATTTGGGTTTTCATTGCAGAGATATTTCCAAATAAAGTTCGCTCTAAAGGGCAATCACTTGGCTCAGGTACACACTGGTTTTTCGCTGCAGCTATCACATTATTAATGCCTTTCTTTTTGGAGCAATTCACGGCATCTGAAGTATTTACTTTTTTCACTATCATGATGCTAGGCCAGCTCATTTTTGTTACTTGGCTTATGCCTGAAACTAAAGGGCATGCATTAGAAGCAATTTCACTTGAAACAGATAATAAACACGGAGTCTTAAATGCGAGCCGTTAACTTAATTGTAATTTCAACATTTTTGGCAGCATGCAGCATGACAAATGAACTACATAAAACGAACGTTGACCTAGTGGCAAATACAGCAACAGAAGCGTTTCGTCCTGCCTTTCACTTTACGCCACCTAAAAATTGGATGAACGATCCTAATGGTATGGTGTATTACCAAGGCGAATATCACTTATTTTATCAGCATAACCCACATGACACTGTCTGGGGGCCTATGTATTGGGGCCATGCAATAAGTAAAGATATGGTTAATTGGGAACATCAGCCAATTAAACTATTTCCTGATGAGCATGGCACTATTTTCTCGGGGAGTGCAGTCATTGATTGGCAGAATACAAGTGGTTTAGGGAGTAAAGAAAATCCACCAATGGTTGCAATTTTCACCTATCATAACGATGAGAAAGCAAAAGAAGGTGCTATCGATTTTCAAACTCAAGGCATTGCATACAGTTTAGATAAAGGCCGAACGTGGACAAAATATGAAGGTAATCCAGTATTAAAAAACCCAGGTATTCGTGATTTTAGAGATCCTAAAGTGAGCTGGGATCCGCAGACAAAAAGCTGGATAATGGTATTAGCACAAGACGATCATATTGGCTTTTATTCATCGAAAAATTTAATCAATTGGCAGCAAGAGAGCACTTTCGGTGCTGAATGGGGGAGCCATGCAGGTGTGTGGGAATGTCCTGATCTAATCCGCGTCAGGGTTGAGGGAACTAATACATATAAGTATGTCTTATTAGTAAGCATAAACCCAGGCGCACCTAATGGTGGGTCAGGTACACAGTACTTTGTCGGTGACTTTGATGGTAAAAAGTTTGTATTGGACGAACAGTATCAGTCAATGCTGCAATCAACGCCAGCCATATTCCCTGAAGGTTTGAGTTTTAGTGATTTCAACAAGGGAATTGAAAGTTGGGACTTATCAGGTGATGCATTTCACGTCGAACGAGGGGAGCAATCGATAGTAAGCTCATTTAATGGCACGGATGAATCGACTGGAAGCATGTTATCACCTACTTTTAAAATTAATAAACCATTTATAAACTTTAGAATTGCAGGCGGTAAACATCATAACAGTACAGCGGCACAACTGATTATTGATAATAAGGTTGTTCGCACATCAACAGGAAATAACTCTGGAAATTTATTAGAGAAGTCTTGGAGCGTCAGTGATTTTGAAGGCAAAATAGCTCAAATTAAAATCGTAGATAATGAAACATCTAATTGGGGGCATATTAAAGTCTCTGACATTATATTTTCAGAACATGCTGCTAGGACCAAAGTTGAGCCATCAGTGTGGTTAGACTATGGAACAGACAACTATGCTGGGGTAACATTTGCTGATGTTAAGGATGGTCGTCACTTGTTCATGGGATGGATGAGTAATTGGCAATACGCGAATACTGTACCGACAGAGTCATGGAGAGGTGCAATGACTATCCCAAGGGAGCTTAAGCTAACGCAGACAAAAGAGGGGCTTCGTGTAACATCGGTTCCTATAAAAGAGCTTGATACATTATTAAAGAGTAAGCAGCACCAAGATGTTTTAGAAGGACAGCAGCATTATGCCTTACATGAGCTTTTTAACATAGTATCTGGACAGTTTAGAGTGCAATTCGATGTGAATAGTAAGAATCAGCAGCCTATAGAAATAAAGCTCAGTTCAACTAATCAAGAAAGTGTAATTATACAGCTAAGTCCAAAAACAGGACAACTTTCTCTTGATAGGAGTACATCAGGCTTAATTGATTTTGACCAAGAATTTACACGTTTACAGAAGGCGCCTGTAATAGCAAACCTTGAAAATTATCAATTTGATATTTGGATTGATAAATCATCAATAGAAGTTTTTATCAATGATGGTGAGACAACTTTGACATCTGTTGTGTTTCCAACGGAACCGTACAGCCAGCTGTCAGTTTCGAGCTCACAAAAACTTACTTTAAATGATGTAAGCGTCTCCAATATTGCAGTTACCAAGTAACTTAACCATTCTATCGACCTTGTAGTATTATAAGGTCGATAGGTTTTAAGGCGTTATAAGTTATGGGTCGCAATTATCGACTATTAAGTGCCATATTTTTTGTTTATTTTATGGCGTGGTCTTTCTCCTTCTCTCTGTATCCCATTTGGTTAAGCCAAGAGATAGGGCTCAATGGTGAACTGGTTGGGATTGTATTCAGTGTTAATGCTTTAACAGCTCTTTTAATAATGCCATGGTACGGCTACATTCAAGATAAGCTTGGACTAAAAAAAGGTTTATTGTATTTCATTGCAATCGCAATGGTTTTACTTGGTCCATTTGTTAACTTAATTTACGAACCTTTCCTTAAATCTCATTTTTACTTGGCTGTTTTTCTTGGAGGAACTGTTTTTTCTCTCGTTTTTCTTGCAGGAGTTGGTGCATTAGAAAGTTACATTGATAAACAGAGTCGTGTAGTTCATTTTGAGTTTGGTAAAGCACGTATGTGGGGGTCATTAGGATGGGCCGTTGCAAGCTACTTTGCAGGACTGTCGTTTAATATCACGCCAAGTTTAAACTACTGGTTAACAAGCATTGCTGCTCTGTGCTTTTTAGTGTTGCTAAAATACGTAAAAGTAATGCCAGATGAAGTTGAATTACGCCGCTCTTTAAGTCTTTTAGAAAAAAAAAGAATTTTGTCGTTTTTTAAAATACCAGGACTTTGGCGATTGAGCCTGTTCGTCGTTGGAGTTAGCTGTATTTATGCTGTTTTTGACCAGCAATTTGCTATTTATTTTACAACATTTTTTGAGGACCGTAGCGTCGCAAGAGAATACTATGGCTACTTGATGTCTGCGCAAGTTGTCTTAGAAGCCCTCTTTATGTTTCTGGGGGGGAAGTGGGTTAATCGTTTAGGTGTTAAGCGTGCTTTGCTATGTAGCGGTGTTCTGATGGCTATTCGTATCTTCCTTTCAGGAGTTGTTACGGATAGTTATAGTATAAGCCTACTTAAATTATTGCATGCCGTTGAACTTCCATTGATGATTATAGCGATATTTAAGTATATTAATATGCATTTCGAAGCGCGATATTCTGCCATGATTTATATGATTGGCTTTCAGTTTACTACTCAGTTTATGGCCTCAATTCTTGCGATTGGAGTTGGAATGCTCTATGACCAAATAGGGTATGTTCAAACTTACCGCTATTTAGGCATCGTCGTCACAATCTTTATAATAATTTCGTACTTCACACTTTCGAATGATAACCCTAAAAGGAATTGCGACTGACCAGTTCAAAGGGTAAGTGGTGATGCACAATATCGCTACGCTGATTGATTAAATACTCCATTGCCCATTTGCCCATTGCGTAGTGAGGTAATGCCATTGTTGTTAAGGTTGGTTTTAATAACTCGGGGATGTCGCCCCAGTTATCAAAACTGGCGATGCCAATGTCTTTGCCTATTTGCATACCTTTGTCATGCACAATAAAGTAAATCTCAATTGCCATAGGGTCTTGACCACAGATAATTGCATCTGGTTTAAATTCGTCAATTATCCGAGATGCAGCAGCTCTGGCATTTGAAATTTCATTTCCATCGGGTTGGGCGTGAATCACAGACTCGATAAGTAAATTTGACAAAGGCAAGTTGTGGTTTTTAAATGCATTAATGACACCTTCCTTACGCCCCTGTGCAGCGATAATATTTTCGTTGAGATTCAGAAATGCAATGCGTTTATACCCTTTACTAATTAGTGCTGAAGTGATCTCCTCACCAGCTTGTTTTTCATCCGGTACTACACAAGGAAAGATAGGGGTTTTAGGGAAGCAGTTAGCTAGAATTGTCGGTATTCCCTTTAGTTCATCAGCCATGGTCACTTCACGGTGATACATTGCAGAGTAAATGACACCTTCAACCCTGTACTCAAATAAACTTTCTATGGCTTTATCAATGCTTGTTTGAGTTTCATTTACATTGAGGATTAGTAACTCTTTATTTTGTTGCCAAGCAACTTCTTGTGCACCACGAATAATATCGAAAGTGTAAGGAATATTAAGTAATTCATCAGCAATAATGGCGTAAATGTTAGACTTTTTACGGCGCGTTAAACGTGCAGCGCGATTTGGCCTATAACCCAATTCTTTAATGGCTTTTAGTACTTTTTCTCGGTTGATACTTTTAACAGTAGGATCGTTGTTCACGACCCTAGAAACAGTTTTGAATGATACACCTGCATGAGTAGCAACTTGTTTGATAGTAACCATCGTAACCAGTTTATTCCTTTTGTATTAAATTTTTTAGATAAGTAACTGTGAAGGAACTTACTAAACTTGTAGTCGTTGCCTTAGGTAATAATAACCCAATAGATATACGCTATTTTTGACATAATCTACTTTGTCAGTATACCTAATAAATCACTATTATGAAGCGGTTGTATTTAGATCTAACGTGAATGATATCGTTAATTTATAAAAAGAAATCATAGTTTAAATGATAACTGGGCTACTTAGGTTTGAAGTTAACTTAGACTACAACTTTCAGCATTCGCGCGTGAGAGTGTCAAAAGTTATGTTTGTCTCTTTGTTTTGCTCAACTCCAGCCGGACACTTGGACTTCCCAGCTTTCATTATCTTTTTCAAGTTTTAATACTCTGTTGTAATCCAATATTTATCTGATTTTATTTTAATTGCTCTAGATGCTTGGCTTTTTCAGTCCAAGACGCGGTGCCGTGTTTATGTGCAATAGTATTTGGATGGTATTGTTGCTTATGCCTTAATGCGGTTCGTTAGGCTTGCAGTGCAATTTGACAGACTTAATTTTTGTATGGTTTTTGATAAGTGAGGAGTCTAGAGTTCTTAAAATAGGTCAAACTGCTGTATGTATTTATGCATGTTCAATGGTGGTGGCACAGTGGGTGTTAGGCAGGTGTATAGTGAGCGCCTTAATGCTCCCTAAAACTTAAGTGAATTGGGAATGCTTTATTGTCCCAATAGTAAGTATAGAAAGGTAACCTTCTTTCAAGAACTCTTTCAGAATTAATATAAGATTCAAATGATAAGAATGAAAAGTATAGCCCTTGTCTATACTTTTCTAATCTTGAAATGAAACAGAAAACGATGAATAAAATTAAGAATGTCAGGCTCAAAATGAAGAGCTTAAAGTCGACGTAAAACAGCACCAATGTTAACAACGAAAGTGCTAAAGAATGATTGATAATTCTTAATTTGTTTTTTTTGAGTATTATCATTTTAGTTACT
>NZ_JAKEVN010000121.1:0-11837 GCF_022398505.1 Pseudoalteromonas sp. Isolate3
GAACAACAATCTTCCCATAATAATAAGAACGCTTGTTTAACAAGTCTTAGAAAAAGAATTAAACCACCAATTTTGGTGGTTTTTTCTTTTCTAAATCAGTAACTTACACACCCATTCCTTAGATAAAAATTGCAAAATTAATACTAGTAGTTTTGAATCAATTCCCATACACTGCAATTAGAGAAAAAAAAGTCCACTCTAAAAAACAAGGGTGCTTCTTAGCCTATTCAATGCTAAAAAATATGCCTTTAGGATGACTTTTACAATCTGTTGCAATTAGACACTAAGAATTTAGTTGATCTTTGTGTCATATTTCCTTTTTATATATACAAAGGAAAACCTACTCAGCGAGGAGATGAAATATGCTGACGCGTTTGGAAAAAGCTCAACAAAAGTGGGGCGGTAGTCACTCTGTAATCGACAAATGGCTTACAGAACGTCAAGAGCTGCTTGTGTTGTTCTGCCGTATTGCAGGCTTTTCACCGTATGAAAAGAAAGATCACGCCCTTCCTGATCAACTGCAAATTCAAAACTTTTGCCAAATTCTGATGGATTACCTTTCTGCTGGCCATTTCGAAATTTACGACGACATTGCCAAAGCGTGTGAAGAAAAAGGCCCTGATAGCCAAAAGTTGGCTAATACCTTATATCCTCGCATTTCTGAAACCACAGATGTAGCACTCGATTTTAACGACAAATACGCAGAAGTAGAGCAAGACGACCTGCTTGATGAGTTTGATAAAGACTTATCAACGTTAGGTGAAGCCCTTGAATTACGCTTTGAATTAGAAGATGAGTTAATCGACAACTTATATTCAAATCACACCAGCTAACATCAGTTACACAGCAGAGAAATACTCTCTGCTGAAAGTTACTTTTTGCCATCTCCAAAAGAATCATCTATTCCATTTCGTAACAAATATTTGAAATATTTTTTTCAATGCGATACTCATACTATAAAAACATGAGGCTCGCTATGAATAAACGGTCATTTTTAAAGTCACTCTCAATCCTTGCAGCAGGCGCAAGTCTAACATCAACTCCCTTAATGGCTGCACAAAATAGCAGTACCCAAACATTAATAAAACCAAAAATACTGGCAAAGGGAGGCACTATAGGTGTGTGCAGTCCATCAGCAGCCACCGCGCAGCAGGCTGATATCGTACTAGCAAAGGGCGTTATAGAAGCATTAGGCTACAAGGCTAAGCTTGCACCAAACATTCTGGCAAGACGAGGGCACTTAGCTGGCACAGATGCAATGCGAGCTGGCGATTTGAATAGCTTATTCAGTGATAAAGAAGTTGATGCCATTTTGTGCTTACGTGGAGGTTCAGGGGCCGCCCGTATTTTACCTTTGCTTGACTACGCGATGATCCGTAACAATCCAAAACCACTGATGGGGTATTCGGATATTACTGCTCTGCACAACGCGTTACTCTCTCAAGCTGGATTAATCAGCTTTCATGGCCCAAATGCATCAAGTGACTGGAACCCTTTTCATGTAGCGCAATTTAAGAACATGTTCGAAGCGCGTAAGCTGATGTATTTCCAAAACTTACCAAAAGCCGAAGATGAGTTAGTTAACACACAATATTTGACCCAAACGATTACTCCAGGTAAAGCTACTGGACAATTAATAGGTGGCAACTTAACGGTGCTGACTGCCCTTGCAGGTTCGGACTATTTACCTGACTTTAATGGCGCAATTTTATTTTTAGAAGATATCGATGAAGCACCGTATCGAATTGACAGAATGATGAGTACACTAAAACTCATGGGCGCACTTGATAAGATTGCAGGCTTTGTATTTGGTGATTGTAATGACTGTAGGCCTGGCCGAGGTTATGGCTCATTAACCCTTGACGATATTTTTGCAGATTATATAAAACCGCTGGGAATTCCTGCTTATCGTGGAGCCATGATTGGCCATATTAAACGCCAATTTATTTTACCTGTTGGCACTTTGGTTGAGCTTGATGCAAATAACGGCACATTAAAAATGAAAGAAGCGGCATTTAGTTAATAAACTTCACGCGTAAAAAAAGGGCCTATAGGCCCTTTTCTAGTGAGTTAAATATTACTCAGCTGGAACAGCTTTATCATCGCTTTGGATTTCAAGTAATTCTACTTCGAAAACAAGCGTTGAGTTTGCTGGGATCTTACCAAGATCACGCTCACCGTATGCAAGATCAGATGGAATCGTGAACTTGTACTTAGAGCCAACTGGCATTAATTGTAAACCTTCAGTCCAACCAGGGATCACACGGTTAAGTGGGAACGTTGTTGGTTCGTTACGTGAGTAAGAGCTATCAAATTCAGTACCGTCAATTAAAGTACCTTTGTAATGTACTTTAACAACGTCAGTTGCTACTGGCTTTTCGCCTTCACCTTCAGTGATTACTTCGTACTGTAAGCCAGACTCAGTTACAGTAACGCCTTCTTTCTTCGCGTTTTCAGCTAGGAATTTCTCGCCTTCAGCTTTGCTCTTTTCAGCTTCTACTTTCGCTTTTTCTTCTTGCTTGGTACGAATGCTTTGATCAAGCGCCGTTAATACTTCACGAATTTTTTCGTCATCAAGTTTAGCGTTACCTGCTAGTGCGTCTTCAAAACCACGCTTAAGAAGTGCTTCGTCTAATTCAACACCCAGTGCTTTTTTATCTGCAAGATCTTGGTTTAGGAAGTTACCAACCGACGCACCAATACCGTATGCTTGTTGTTGAGCTTCAGTCTCTAGTTTAACTTCAACTTGCTGTTCTTTTTTTGCTTCCTGATTACAAGCTGTTAGCGCTAAAACTGACGCTGCAATCAATGACAATTTAATCGTCTTTCTCATTTTATATCTCCGACACACTTTGCAGTTGTCAATTATTGTATTATTACTAGTTAAAGATTAACGACCTACATGGTAGGCTGCTTGTCTAATAACTAACGTCATGCAATTGCATGATCAGCGATTAGACTAACAACCTAGGCCTTCAACGAGACCTAGTCTAACCTCTCAATCACTAAGAGTTAAGGGGAAATACTCGTAATATGTCGATATTTCGTACTTTTTTGTATCTGCTCAGCCTTTGCTTAGTTGCAGGCTGCTCTGAGCAACATGAGCAATCTACTGCACGCTATGAGCATGCGGCTAGAGGAGCATTTGCTTCCGCGCTTTCGCACGATGGCAAATACAGCCTAATCTCATCAATACACCATGGGGTTGCACTGTGGGATAATCAACAGCAAGTGTTAAAATACCAATGGTTCCAACAACAAGCTCAAGATAGCCTCGTTCACACCGTAGCTCTTTCTTACGACAATAGCCATGCTGTTACCGCCGAGAAGTCCACATTCGCAGTGTGGGACATTGCTACGGGAAACAACACAGGTTATTACAAAATTCACGCCTCAACCATTAGGGATATCGCGATAAGTAACCAAGGGCGCAGCGTATTATACGGCCGCGCCGACGGTGTAGTCGTTTACCTCGACTTAGAGAGTGGAAGGCGCATAGAGTTCCTTGGTCATCAAGAAAAAGTTAATGTTGTTGACCTATCACCTAACGGCCACTACGCCATCAGTGGTTCAAATGACTACGTTGCTTACTTTTGGGATACTCGTACAGGGCAGGTGATCCATCGCTTTAATCATCCAAGTCGCGTTACTCAAGTCGCCCTTGATCCACAAGGTCGTTACGCATTTACCGCAGATAGTATGAAGCAAGCAAATGTATGGCGGCTGACTACAGGTGATCTTGTTAGCAAACTGGCGTATATTGCGCGTCAGAAAATTTTTACCGCCGTCCGTTTTAACGATGAAGGCACTTTAATTGCCACCGGTTCACCCAATCGATTAGTCGATTTATGGCAGCTTGAGTCTGGTAAAAAATTACAAACGTGGCAAGTTATTCCTCGTGAAGGAAGCCGCCCGAAATCAGCCGTGGTGTTAGATGTTGCGTTTACTGATAACAACCAAGCGTTATTAACCGAAAGCTCCAGCGGATTCGCTGAAAGTTTTAATCTAAGAGAATCAAATGAATACAATTGAAAATCGTCTAATGGAACTTGAAGCGAAAGTCGCTTTTCAAGATGAAACAATTGAAATATTGAATGATGAGCTTAAAGCGCACCAACAGCAGTTGGCAAAAATGAAACGCCAGACTGAGTTACTTGCAGAGAAGATCAAAGAATCACAACAGCCTTCTTTGATGTCGCAAATGCAAGAGCCGCCACCGCCGCACTATTAATTAGGTAGGATAGAGCCGGGAATTAATCGCCCGGCTTAAATACACCAATCACTTGCTCAAATTGGCGTGTTGAGGCTTGCACAGCCTGTTCTGGTTGCGTCATTTTGTGGCCACACTGTACGCACTCCACTTTTTCCACATCATGTTCTTTATAAAGCATCATGGTGTCCATAGCCTTACACTCAGGGCATGATGCGCCAGCAATAAAGCGTTTCTTTTGTCTCATAGATGATCTCCCGTGGCATGTAGGTGGCTATTTTAGCCTAATAACTCTCTGTTTGATACGATTGCGAAGCCTAATGTGATCCGTGTTATGATAGCGGCAATTTAATTAGTGCTGTACAAGTAAACTTTCATGATCCAAATTTCAGACATCGAACTTCTACGTGGTGGTAACGCCTTATTAAAAGGTGCCTCTGCAACCTTATTCCCAGAGCATAAAGTCGGCCTTGTTGGCGCTAATGGCTGTGGTAAATCAACGCTGTTCGCGCTATTAAAGTCTGAATTGCAACTCGATGCCGGTGAATGCCAAATTCCTAAAGACTGGTCAATAGCCTCTGTAAAGCAAGAAACACCCGCGCTCGAAATCAGTGCCCTCGATTATGTATTACAAGGCCATCCTGAATATTACGCGCTAAGAATTGCACTACGCGAAGCTGAGCAAAATAATGATGGCGATGCGCAAGCTAAAGCACATATTGGCCTAGAACATATTCAAGGCTACAGCATTGAAGCAAAAGCCGGCGAACTGTTACACGGTTTAGGTTTTAGTAATGAGCAAATAGACAACCCGGTGAGCGCCTTTTCGGGTGGTTGGCGTATGCGCTTAAACTTGGCGCAAGCGCTTATACGTGATGCCGATCTGTTGCTGCTGGATGAACCAACCAACCACTTAGACCTAGATGCCGTGTATTGGTTAGAACGTTTTTTACGGGCCTACACAGGCACTCTGGTGCTCATTTCCCATGACAGAGAGTTCCTCGATGCCGTGGTTGACCAAATTTGGCACATAGACTCACAAAAAATAAACGTTTATAAAGGCAACTACTCGCAATTCGAACGTCAAAAAGCAGAGCGCTTATTACAACAACAAGCGATGTTCGAAAAACAACAAGAACAGATTGCTCACCTTGAAAAGTTTATTACTCGCTTTAAAGCAAAAGCCAGTAAAGCTAAGCAAGCACAAAGCCGCGTAAAAGCGCTAGAGCGTATGGAAAAATTGGCCCCAGCCCATGTTGACTCACCCTTTGATTTTGAGTTTGCTGAGCCAACGGCCCTGCCAAATCCATTAATGACACTCGACCAAGCCAAAGCAGGTTATGGCGACATCACCATTTTACATAGCATCAAGCTAAATCTTGTTCCCGGTAGTCGCATCGCCCTGCTTGGCCGTAATGGCGCGGGTAAGTCAACACTCATTAAATTATTAGCCGGCGATTTACAGCCTCAAGCTGGTGAAGTATTTCAGCATCAAGGCTTAAATATTGGTTACTTTGCTCAGCATCAGCTTGAGTCACTTGATTTAAAAGCCAGTGCTGTGACCCATTTACAACGTTTAAACCCGCAAGCTCCAGAGCAATCACTGCGTGACTTTTTAGGTGGCTTTGCTTTTTTTGGTGATAAAGCACTTGAGCCAGTTGCGCCATTTTCTGGCGGTGAAAAAGCCCGTTTAGTATTAGCCATGCTGGTGTATCAAAAGCCAAACCTTCTGTTACTGGATGAGCCAACTAACCACCTAGATTTAGAAATGCGCCATGCCCTAGTGATGGCACTACAAGGCTTCGAAGGTGCTATGGTTACCGTATCGCACGACCGTCATATGCTAAAAAATACCGCTGATGAGTATTACCTCGTTGATAACGGCGAAGTAACACAATTTGGTTATGACCTTGATGCCTATTACCAATGGCTACTCAATGCTAACAAAGAAGCTGCTAAAAGCACTGAAGACAATGCCTCTAAAGCACACTCAAGCGTTAACCGTAAAGAGCAAAAGCGCTTAGAGGCAGAATTTAGAAAGTCAGTACAGCCGTTGAAAAAGCAAATCGAAAAGCTTGAAAAGCTACTTGATAAGTATTCTACAGAGCTTGGAGAAATCGAAAATGCACTTGCTGACAATGACTTATACAATGATGAAAATAAAGCCAAACTGACAGAGCTGCTTAGTAAACAAGCAAACTTAACCCCGAAGCTAAATGACGTTGAAGAAGAGCTACTCATGGCACTTGAAGAGCTTGAAGAAAAAGAGCAGGCCTTTGCCGATGAAAACGCTTAACAGCGAGGAATTTTGGCAGTTTGCATGTCAGCTTTACAGCAAAGATGGCATGCAAACAAAGCTACTAGACTATCAAAACCAGCAAGGCAAAAATGTGAACCTTTGCCTACTGCTTTATTATCTGGACTCATTAGAGCTTGCTGTAACCCCACCTCAACTAAGTGAGCTTGAGTCATGCATAGCCGAGTTTGACCAGCACGCTTTACAACCCTTACGTGCAACACGCGCCTACCTTAAAACTATACAAACCGAGCTTCCAGACTACCCCACTATTCGCAAAGAGTTACTCAGCGCAGAACTCAAGCTCGAAAAACAGCAACAACAATTACTTATAAACACATTAAATAGCATGGCACTCTCTCGGTGTCCTAATACTAACAATATAATGCTATATATAAGCGATAAGCGATAAGCGATAAGCGATAAGCGATAAGCGATAAGCGATAAAATTTCTCCTACCATTTAATTAAAAATCAAGCTAACAACATTAAAAGACCATCCAATCGCTCTGCTTAACTCTCAACGCCCCCATTAAACTTGATCCAAATCAACTATTAAATCGCCTTAGTTAGCATCAGGAAAATTGCTTGATCTGGATCATATCAGCCGTCCTCAAGCCAGCCTATGATTAACTCATAGACATTAGGAGGCACAACCATGAACGTATTCTTCAGAGATTTTTTTAGCGACCCAGTTTTATTTATGTCATTCGGCATTTTGGCAGTTGTTATCGTTTTATGCCTTTTCTATGTTGGTTACTTTATTAAAAAAGTTCACGACGCAGAAGTTCCTAAGTAAGAATTAAGCACGACGCACAAAGCCCCTATTCAATTTATTGTTTAGGGGCTTTTTATTTGTATATAGCAAAAATCTCGCAGCGGTTCTCAAAAAGCAAAAACTTGCTACAATAGGCGCTTATTTTGTTTCGAAAGTGTCAGCTATGTTACCTGAGTTTAAGCCTGCGTGGTGGATGCGCAATCGCCATTTACAAACCATAATGCCGCGCTTTTTTCGCCCTTTTCATAATACCCGCTACGACTTATCGACAATCGATACCCCTGATGGTGACTTTTTAGAACTAGCTTGGGCAATCCCTCATAACGAACAAGCACCACTCGCCATTGTATTGCATGGTTTAGAAGGCAACATAAATAGTTTTTATGCTAAAGGCATGATGAAAAAACTAAAGCAGCAAGGCTTTGCAGTGGTGTTAATGCATTTTCGAAACTGCTCACGCGAAGTTAACCGTTTAGCACGCGCTTATCACAGTGGAGAAACAGAGGACCTACGCTTTTTCATCAGCCACCTTAAGAGCAAATTTCCAAAACGCCCGCTTTTTGCTGTGGGCTTTTCATTAGGTGGTAATGTGCTTGCAAAATATTTAGGTGAGCAAGGTGCTAAATCGAACTTAACAGGCGCAGCAGTTGTGTCTGCGCCATTTGACTTGTCATCGTCTTGTGAAGTTATTCGCAAAAGCTTGGGCAAAATATATCAAAAGTATTTGCTCGACCGTATGAAAAAATCAATGCAAAGAAAGCTGCCACAAATCGAACAGCAAATTAACTTAACACCTGAAAAACTAATGGCGATTGATGACTTATGGCAATTCGATAACATGCTCACAGCACCACTACATGGCTTTGCTGGCGCTGAAGATTATTATCAACAAGCTAGCGCAAAACCATTTTTGAAAAGCATTGCAACGCCTACGCTTATTGTGCACGCCAAAGATGACCCTATGTTATCAATAAAAGCTGTGCCAGATAGCTTAGATGTGAGTGAACATGTTACGCTGCGCATCTCTGAACAAGGTGGTCATGTTGGCTTTATTAGCGGCAAAAACCCTTTTAAACCCAAGTATTGGCTTGAAAGTATTGTTCCAGAGTATTTTCAACAATTAATTAAGAAAGAGCAGCTATGATCATTCCTCACGACCGCCTTGATAAAGAAACCCTACATAGTTTAATCGAAAGCTATGTTTTACGTGAAGGTACTGATTACGGCGAACAAGAGTTTAGTATTGAAAGCAAGGTCGCGCAGGTTCACCAACAACTTAAAAGTGGTGAAGCTATGGTGTTTTTTTCTGAGTTACATGAGTCAGTTACGATTATCTCTAAAGCTGAATTCATCGCTTTGCAAGCCGATCCAGAGTACCAAGCGTCGTTTAACGACTAAACTTGTAAGTTATACAGTAACCCTTCACAATGACTTTTTAACTTAAAGAGCCATTAAAAATGAAAAAACTAAGCTCACTGGTTGCTGCGGTTTCTTTGGCCCTGATTGGTCAAGCAAACGCAGCTCAGGTTACTGCATCAGATAAAGCCATTAAGCTGGCAAAAGACACTATTTTAATCGATACCCATATCGATGTGCCTTACCGTATTCATAACAAATGGGCAGATGTAACAAAAGCCACAAGCGACGGAGACTTTGATTATCCACGTGCAGTGCAAGGTGGTTTGAATGCCCCTTTCATGTCAATTTACATTCCTGCAAACCTAGAGTTTGAAGGCAAAGGTAAGAGCTATCAATTAGCAAATCAGCTGATCGATTCTATGGAAGCCATTGTGCAACGCGCGCCAAATAAGTTCGCTATTGCAGACTCTACTGCCGATATTAAAGAGCAATTTAAACAAGGCAAAATGTCGATTGCTATGGGTATGGAAAACGGCTCGCCTATCGAAGGCGACATTAAAAACCTTAAGCATTTTTATGAGCGTGGCGTACGTTACATCACTCTAGCTCACTCACAAAGCAACCATATTTCTGATTCATCTTATGATATTCGTCGTAAGTGGAAAGGCCTGAGCCCATTTGGTAAAGAACTAGTAAAAGAAATGAACAACATTGGTATGCTAGTTGATGTTTCGCATATTTCTGATGATGCGTTTTACCAAGTAATGGAAATTTCAAAAGTACCAGTGATTGCTTCACACTCGTCACTTCGTAAGTATACGCCTGGTTTTGAGCGTAATATGAATGATGACATGCTATTGGCGCTGAAAAAGAATGGTGGGGTTATTCAAATTAACTTCGGCTCAAGCTTTGTTACAGCAAAAGCTGGCTCTTGGTACGATCAACTAAAATCTGCAAAAGCCGATAAGAAAAAAGACGGTACTAAACTAAGCAAAGATTTTGACGCAGCTTATCGTGCTAAAAACCCATTCCCATTTGCAAGCTTAGAGCAAGTACTTGATCACATTGACCATGTAGTTGAACTAATTGGCATCGATTATGTGGGTATTGGCTCAGATTACGATGGTGTAGGCGACTCTCTACCTACTGGCTTAAAAGATGTGTCTAGCTATCCGAACCTAGTGCAAGGTCTAATGGACCGTGGTTATAGCGATAAAGACATCAAAAAGATTTTAAGTGGCAATATGCTACGCGTATGGCAACAAGCCGAAGCATACGCAAAAGCCCATTAATCAGCTTTAACTCTATTTAAAAGCGCAGCTAACTAGCTGCGCTTTTTTATCAATATAAGTAATTGATAATACAAATAGCCTGTTTTAATCTGCTAGTATTACAAAGCAATTTGGGTGATGTGATATGTCGACTTGGCAAGGGAATATTGCGTTGGTTTTTGCAAGCATTGCACTGGGCTTATCAATTTATAGCCAAACAAAATCAACTCCTACTGACAAACCTTTTCTAATTCAACCAGCAAAATCTAGCTTAAAAGAGTTAGCTATTCCTGAGCAAGACCGAGAAAATCTCATTGCTTTACATGGCTATATTTTAGACCTAGAAACACGCATTCACGAGCTTGAGCATCAAACTCCAACCATTGCTCCTGAGCTACTTGCCTCATTGGTAAAGCAAGCAATCGAACAACAAGAAAGTGAGCGACGCGCCGAGATTGAAAAGAGAAACCCTGCTCTTGGTTGGCTAAGTAATTTACCTGACGACTACCGCGAACGCATTAAAGCAGACCCACAATATGCTGACTCTTCGATAAATGAAGCACTCGCAACATTGCTTAATTTAAGCAAATCAGAAAATGAGCGTTTAGCAGCATACGGCCAACTAAAAATGACCTTAAGCATGCTCAGGCGCGACCTAGATGAAAGCCAAGCAAATGCAGTAATCGATGCCATGATAAGCATCAGTGAATACACTAATGATGCCAAGATCCGAGTTAGTGCCCTAGAGAGTTTATCTCGGCAAACAAACGTTTCGCCAAAACTCGCTGAGCATTTTCAGAAGTTACTACAAACGGACGATAATAATTATGTTCGCAATATTTCTGCCACTGCACTGATTGGACAATTTTTCCGTGCAATGCGAGACGGAAATAATAGTTTCGCCACCGATTTAGCAGAACGAATAACTACTCTTGAAAATAGCAGTAATGCAAAAGTTGCCGAAATTATGGCTGAAAATCTAAAAAGCCCACGCTTAAGAGAAGAGCTAGACAAAGCGTTAGGGAAATGAAAAAGCGGCTTAAAGCATGCAGCTGATAGCTTTTTCACCCATAAAAAAACCCGAGATTAAGCTCGGGTTTTTCTTAATGCTTGATGCATTACTATAGTTGATTACTCAACGATAGTTGCAACAACACCAGCACCAACTGTACGGCCTCCGGCTCATCACAGAGCTCTTTGCCTTCAAGCTGCGGGAGTTTCACTCCCGAACTCCCCGCTTTCAGCCTTCACGGATAGCGAAGCGTAAACCTTCGTCCATTGGGAGTTTGAAGGCGGCAGATTAGTCTTTCACTCTAAACTGCTTAAAACTTACAGCTGATAGCTTTTTCACCCATAAAAAAACCCGAGACTAAGCTCGGGTTTTTCTTAATGCTTGATGCATTACTATAGTTGATTACTCAACGATAGTTGCAACAACACCAGCACCAACTGTACGGCCACCTTCACGGATAGCGAAGCGTAAACCTTCGTCCATTGGGAGTTTGAAGGCGGCAGATTAGTCTTTCACTCTAAACTGCTTAAAACTTAAAGCTGATAGCTTTTCTTCACCCATAAAAAAACCCGAGACTAAGCTCGGGTTTTTCTTAATGCTTGATGCATTACTATAGTTGATTACTCAACGATAGTTGCAACAACACCAGCACCAACTGTACGGCCACCTTCACGGATAGCGAAGCGTAAACCTTCGTCCATCGCGATTGGGCAGATTAGTTCTACAGTCATCTTGATGTTATCACCAGGCATTACCATTTCAACGCCGTCTGGTAACTGTACGTCACCTGTTACGTCAGTTGTACGGAAGTAGAACTGTGGACGGTAACCTTTGAAGAATGGAGTGTGACGACCACCTTCATCTTTAGAAAGTACGTATACTTCTGAAGTGAACTTCGTGTGTGGAGTGATT
>NZ_JAKEVN010000122.1:0-11707 GCF_022398505.1 Pseudoalteromonas sp. Isolate3
TCCCAAGTTAATTGAGCTTTTTCAATATTTTCTCGTAACTTTACCCATTTTTCTTCTTCTTTAGATAGATTTGCAATATTTCTTTTAGCTCTCGTTGCTACTGCATTTTTGGTTATCTTGCTGCCATCAGATTTCATCTCTTCAAAAGCACGTTTTATATCATCGTATGCGCTACTCATGCTTGTTCTCCTTGGTTTGTATGCGCTTTGCCTTCATCTAATACATAGTCAGCTGCTGCTATATTATTTTTCCAGTGAATAGCAAATAGCTCGTAATCTTCTTGCTCTTCTTTGGTTAATGCCGCATATGCCTCTAGTTTCTGCGTTGCTTCTTTTTTTATTATTTGCCAATTGACCTTGTGGCGTTTGGTAATGATTTTACTACCACAATACACACAGCCACTAGGGATTCCTGCTCCTTTTATCTTGCAAGCTTCTCCCGCAGTGCAGTACCCCGTAGGTAAGCCACGTATGTTTTTAATATTTTTGACGAGAAATTTTTTCAGTTCTTCAATTGAACTGAAATGGATCTGCTTAATCACAGTCGAATCTTTACTTTGACTATCAGTAATACCTATTATCAGATCTTTAGATGTTTTATTAATTTGCTCACCAGCACCACCTTTAAGTGATTGTGACTCGGCTTCATCTATTAACTCTTCTGCAACACGGTCAATTAAAATCTCATTAAACTCTTCAGTAGTTTTAATTAAAGTTGTTGAGGCCAAAAATGCTCTTCGAGTATAAACAAACGTCATTAGGCTAGTTAAATGTTTAAATTGATATCTAATATCATCAAGCTCACCTAATTTATTGGCAATGACAAAGTAGGCCAACGTATGTCGAAACATGTGAGCGGTTAATCTAAACGTATCGCCTTCTTCGTATGGGACACCTCTATTCTCTCCTCTAACTTCTTTGTAGTTAGATTCAAGGCGTTCAAGCTCTGCTATATCATCATCGTCTAGAGTTAAGTCAAAAAGCTCAATGTTTTCACTGTTTTTAACCTCAAATTTTGTGAATCGCCCAGTATCGCTAAAACTAACACTACAGCTACTATGTGAAACCCCGAAAAGACGGTTTCTTTCTAACCCTTCTTTCAAATTGTGTGCTTGACTACTTGTTATATTGGCTCTGCATGAAGAAAGTACAGCTTTTGCCCTTTCTTGCATACCGATCACATATTTTTCGTAAATACCAACACACTCATGTACTTCAGCGTTTGAAAACCATTCCATCTCAACCTTACTGTTGTCGGTTTTGGTCATAATTGCCGTAATGTAATAAATATCATCTTTGTAATTGGCACAGCCAACCTTGCATGTAAGTACTTCGTTATATCTCATACCTGTATAGGCCAAGATATTAATGTATGTGGCTAATTTTAAATCTTCTAATTCTTCGGATAATTGAATGAATTCCTCTTCATTGGGTAAGTTTCTTACATGTTTTGCTATTAGCTCACCTGTATTCATTTTGGGCGGTGGTTCAATGGAGCCTTCATGTAAACTATCTATTAAGCGTGCATTTAATTCTAGCCATCGTTCTATCTTATCCTTAGAGTTTTCAACTATTTTTTCTGCAAACTTCAGAATTTTTTTCATTACTTTAGTAGGAATGACAGGGTGCGAATAAGTGACTGGTCTCGGATGGTGTAACTCGTTTAGTTGGTTAAGCACATCAATAAAAACACTACACACCTTAGGGCCAAAAAGACGAAAGCTTCGTTGCACGTCAAATAGTTTAGTAAATGAGTGTGATTGTCTGTAAATAGCTATTTTCCCGACTTCATATAAATAGTCTTTTATGAGATTCCTAATAACTAAGTCAGATTTGAACTCCAACTCATGAAATGAGTGATAACCTCTTTGTCTTAAGAAGGCTGCAATTAAATTTAGATACGTTACATCATTTTGAAGTGTAGAGATTTTTAGAGGTTTACCGCCTACAACATCACCATGTGTGAGTTTAATTAGTGAATAAATTCGAATTTGATATGCTAATTCATCAACACCTTTAAAATTCACATTTCTTTGCGTTTCTTCATAGCTTATCCAAGTGTCATCGCCAAAGTGAATAGTGCCATGTTTAGCAATATTCAATGCTCTGTTTTCCCACAAAGCAATCGAATTAAAAGCGCTAGTATCATCAACTTTAAAATCTTCTAACACCTGAACCAAAGGTTTTATAGTGATTTGACCTGTATGTGTTTTTACAACAGCGATATCAAGTAGTTTTGTTTTAGTTATCTCTTTGGTCATAGCAAACCTGTGTTTTTCCAATGAGGATGAATACCCTCTGTTCTCAATAATTCTTTTCCATCAATCACAGCTTGAGCATTAAGCTTGGCAATATCAGTTAATATTTCGTTAACTCTATTTTTCAACTGCTCTATGTTTTCCAGTTGCTCTGTTACAGAGTCAAATGTTGCGGCTGAGTTTTCCATATCAGCAACAACAAAATCCCGGTATGACAAAAGTTTCCAAACATGCAATGCGTCAGCAACACAGCGATAGAACGGACACCACAAGCATGCGTTAAAGTCGGCACATGCATGCTCGTTTGTATCTCGCTGGTCTAATAATTTCCTGTTTTGAGATTCGAATGCCACTACTGCGGATTTATCTTTTGAGTTAATGCATGTGCCATTCGGGACTTTTTTACCGTCTTCTGGTGGAGTCTGCAAAATGATTACTTTGTCGGTAACATCGCGAACAAAATAGTCTGCCATTGTTTTTGTCGCTCTGTTGATTGTCATTGCAACATCTTTGTTATCTTGCATTAAATAATGACGCAAGAACGTTTCATAAGAGTGCTTGCCAGCTTTTTGATACCACTTAAATTCTTTGGCAACTTTTCGGTAAATGTAGTTAAGCCCTGATTTTCTGATCTTTTGCGAATTAAATACGATATCACACCCAAGCTCAGTCAATATCCTATCTATAGAGGTCTTGAAACGTGATGCTGTTAATAATTGAATCTTTACTTCTCCAATACTATTTACTTTGGGAAAAACAAAAATTCTTTTTGATAGGTTCTCAATAGAAGGGCGGTAAATAGACGTAAGTCTAGTCGCAGCCTTAATATCAAATATTACTGGTTCGACAACGTCGCCGTATAAGACGCCTTCTTTTTCTAGATCTTCGGCTTTAATTTCAAATTTATGCCATTGAGTTTGATAATTAGCTCGGCGTTTAAATAAACGAAGAGCAGGAGTTTTACTTGAATGTAATGGCGTGTTAAAGAAAAATAAGTCGTCAGTATCAAGCTCTAGCGTAGGAGTTGAATTCCAACCAGTTTTCAATATGACTTTTGCTGCATAAAGTGTAACTTTGTCTTTAATTGTGAGTAAGGTCTCAGAAAGCCCTTTTTCTATGTAATATGCTAATTCTACTACTTCTCTATATGAGTAGAGTTTATCTTGATTCTGAGATAGTTGCTCTTGATGTTGTGCAGTTAATTCGGTGTTGACCGGAAAGCTTTTAATAGTATCTAGACCATAAAACGATAGTAATTTGTCGATAGCGCTCTGATATTGATTACCAACAAAAACCGACAAATCGCCTTGTTTTGATTTTAGTTGAATTGCCTCTCTTATAGCCTTTAGTATCTCACAGTTATTTTCAACAAAAGCATGAACCCCATGACTGGCAATAAGCTTCATTTGTTCATCTGTTAATGATGATGCATTTTCTTTCAATGCTCTAGCCATACTACCTATGTAACCTTTGAGAGTGACGATACCTATGCTCTCGCCATCAATTCGCTTTGTAAAAACTTTATGGTATTCGACTAGGTTTTGATAAAATTTATAGGCATTGTCATATACCCACTCATGCTTCTGCCATTCGGTAGTGTCACTTTCTTTAAGGTAATAGCCCAATGAGTAGGGTAATAAACTTTCCTTTGCGATTTTTTCACCCGTAACAAAGTGGTAAAGGTCCAATGCAGCGTTTAGTAGCAGTAAAAACTGCTGGTTATTTTGAGTTTCTTCTTGGTAATGCTTATAAAGGTATTTAAATCCCTGAAGGCCATTTTCTGCAAACCCTTGAATTCCACGCTCACTAAGCAGCTTAATTATTGGTGATGCTACGCTACCAGCACTATTCAACCACCTTGGAAATGATAAAGTTGAGGATCTAACTCTTGTTGTATTAGCTTCCGAAGCGCTTGCTATCTGATTTTTCAAAAAAGCATCAACTTCATTGCCAAATTTGGATGATATGCTTTGTGCATACCCTATTACTTCGGCTTCAGTTTTAAATTGATTGACTCTAGCTTTACCCCACACATCGGGTAGTATAAATTTTAAAAAAGTACGGAAGTTGTGATTGCATATAAATGATGAAACGAATTCCCTATCCTGTAATGTTGCCAATAATGGCAGTTTGACGCGTTCAGTATTCTTAAAAGTATCATGTAGACAAAGATTTATAATAGCTGTCGCAGTTTTGAGGATATTGTCCCTAATAGAAGAATCTTTGAGGCTTAATTCTGGAAGGACGAGATAGTCCAGATATTTATTTAGTAATTTACGAATCTCTTTTACTTGATGGAATTCAAGTTCGAATAATTTAGTTATGTCGATTGAAGTAGCCCCATTTACTAGCCTAAAAGGAGCGTTGATAGCGTTATCATAAAAATGAAACTTAGCTAAGTTTTCTAAGGCTTCTTCTATACGAGTAGCATAACTAGGTAGCTTGACATCATTTATTTCATTAATGCAAAAGTATTCCAGTTCTTGCCAAATTTCAAAGTCTGATAGAGCATTTAATCCCGAAGTTTGAATTGATGTCGCAGTATCTGTACTAACCTTATTAAGGGCTAGAGGAAGAGTATGTTGTAAACTGACACAAGCATTCCGCAAGCGACTCATTGAAATAGCAGTGTCGTCATCTGCGCTAATATTGTTTTCTTTGTCATATGCCCTGTTAAATAAAACGTCTAACTGTTTGGCTAGAACAATTGAATGAGGTTTAAATCTAGCAGGAATACGATTGGACTTCCGCGTTTTAACTTGCTGCTGCATCTTCAGCCTCACGCATCAGTAATTCGTCAACATCACCGTAGATATCTTTCACCCACTCTGACATTGCTCCGTATGCATCCACTGCTACACTTTTGGCAAAGTCGATGTAACGTTTGGTTGTTTTAAAACTTTCGTGACTCATCAAGGTCATTAGTGTCTGTCTGATGGAACTCTCCGATTCACCTTTGTCAATTAGGTATTTAGCGACATAAGTAGCAAAGGTAGCGCGTAAGTCATGGAATGTGCGTAATAGTATTTCTAATCCCTGCTTCCTTTGTTCTTTTCTAACTATGGAAATAGTATTCCCCGGTGTATCTTCGCTTATCCGCGATCCTGAACTATTCATAAACAAAGGAAGCGGATGTTCACTATTGTCCATACCATGATTAGTCTCATGTTTGGTACGTCGCTTCATATTTTGAATTGTCAAAGTGTGATTGTACAAAAGCTTCATTAGAACTCGCGCTATTGTTAATCTCACTGGCTTATGTCCTTTTCGTACAATGTTCAATTTTGGAATACGTTTCTCGTTTTCTTTTTCATCAGGATCAAAAAGGTCTTTCTGGTCGATGGCTGAAATCTCAAAAGAACGAAGTCCACCTAGCAAAGCACATTGCAAATAAAGCTTATAAGTCTCTTTTTGAGCCGTATCCGTCTCCAGCAACTGTTTAAGTTCTTTTGGAGAATATGGTTGTAGATCTTTTTCGGGTGAGTCTTCCTTTTGTTTCAATGTATTTGGAATGCTCAAATTACTAACCCACTTCCATAAGCCTCCAGAACGTGTGTTGCTAGTAGGTAATTGAAACAATGAACTTACACTTGATTTAGCTTTCGATTTAATACGTACCTGTTTGTATTCAAGTGAGAAGGGGAGGCTATCTATAGCCCCGCGCTTATGGCTCCATATATAGAATGCTTTAACAGCTCTAATTCGTTCTTGAGCGCTGTTAAAGCTTATGCGTTTAGACTTATCTTTGGTTTCGACTCTTTCACATAAATGTTTGTGATATCTCCACACAGGTAACCTAGAAATATCATCATCTACAGATTGTTTTGAAAGTGGTGCAGCTATTACTTCAAAATAGGATGCATCATCTTTATCCAACCAATCTAAGAAAGCTTTTAAGTGCTTAGCTATACTGCAAACAGACTTAACATCTAATGGCTTTCCCGGTTGGCTGGCATGATAAGCGTCACTAAAAGCCTCATTGTCTATTTGATTCTTTTTGAGACTGAAATGACCTTCAAAGCGGTGCATTAAAAATAAGTTCATTTCTTGGCATTCGGTGAAGCGAGTCGGGTGATATAGCACTGGAAAATTAGGTTCTATTTTATCGTGCCTATATGAGTGAGTTCTGATGCCTTTTTCAGTCTTAATAGGTTGCCCTGATTTATCGAGATGAAAAGACATTCCTTTTCCAAAGTTGACTGATGTTTTAATTATTTTAGTTTTTGTTGTATTTCGAAGTATCATTTTCGTTCACCTTTGATTCTTAGCTAGAGTATGTGTGTAAAAGCTTTTTTGTTCAAGTTTATTAAGGGTATGATAGTATTATATCAATTCGGGGGTGATTTTGGATGAGAGTCAAAACTTAACTGCGTCGCAGTTGAAAACTATTATCACTCGCTGTGGCGAAGGCACTAAGCTAATTTGCTCAGGTAACCTTGCGCAAATCGATAGTAACTACTTGACCCCAGTGACCTCTGGCTTAACTTATATTGTTGAACGTTTTAAAGATTTTGAGGGCAGTGCTACTGTTAACTTAAATGGTGTAGTACGTAGCAGGTTAGCCAGCTTTGCTGAAGAAAATTTATAGCTTGCCAGTATACTTATGCCTCGTTAACCTAGCTGTAACGAGGTAAGGTACATATAAGCCAGTGAATTTTTTACCATTAAAGCATTATTATCGCTCTTTGGCAGTGGCACTTATTGTGCCGCTGCTGGTGGCGTTTTTTTTGTGTTTACACCTGTATAACTTAAAACTTGAGCGAGTGATAGAAAGCAGGCAAAACGGATTTAATAATATTACTGCTCAGCTTTCCCATGCGATGAATGCCGCGGATGGTCTCATAGACACCATGTTCAGGCTTTATGAACAGCCACTTTCTTATGATTTTGATCCTAGTTGGACACGTAATGTGAATCAATATGATCACTATTACTATCAAAGTGTGGGCGATGGAGTGGGGGAGATAGTCGGGCAAGGAAAGTTTGCCTCAACGGCTTATGCAATTAATCAATGGCGACGAGTTATTGCCCTCGGCCCCTCGTTTAATACCACTCTGTCACTTATTCAATCTTTAGAAGCCGTGGCTTATGTTAATGAGCAAGGTTTTGTTTATATTAAGCGCCGTAGCATAACAAAAAGTGAATTTCTGACCAGTGTGTTAGATAATAAATTTCGACCTTTATTAATAAATAGCAACAATCTTGCCTCTAGCTCAGTGTTGACCATTAATGGTCATGCCTATTTTGCAATTGGCAAGCAAAGAGCTGCTAATAGTCGCGATTACATTGTGTTGATTTATGATCTTGAAGCAATTTCTAATTGGTTAAAAAAAATAGCGCCTAACTATGGTGAGTATATTTTTATCAATCAAGATAACCAAGTTATTGCCAGCTCAAAGGCAACGCTTAATACGACCATTAGTGCCAGCGAACATTGGCCGCATGTCGCGGTAGATATGCGCAAAAATAACGATAGTCATTTAGTACAAGAAGCTACCAACTTACCTATTTACACTCGTTTCTATGAATCACAGCAAGCTCTTAGTGAACCAGTTGGCTATGACATCTTTTTAGAGTTCGCATTTTTGAGTGTTTTTTTAGTGATGATGTTCAGCGCTGTTTTTTGGTTGAGTCAGCGCATTTTTGTAAAACCGATGACGCACTTAATGAATTACCTTGAGCAGCATGATGAAGGCAAACAAGCGTTAGTTCATTATCGGATTCCTGTTGATTGGCAGCCTTGGTTCAGCCGTGTGAAAAAGGTGTTTAGTCGTAATGAGGAGCTCGTTCAATCCTTACAAGAGGCAAATAAAGCGCTTGATTCCCAAGTACAGGTAAAGTCAAAACAATTGCGCCGTAGTATTGATGCGAAAGAGCGTCACTTAGCGTTATTAAATACTATGCTAAATAACGTGCCGGATCTTATTTACTTTAAGAATATCGATGGCTCGTTTTTAGGCTGTAATAAGGCGTATGAGCGTTATATTGGCTTGCCACAAGAGAAGTTAGTGGGCCAGCAATTATGTGATATTAGTGATGATAACGGCGAATTAAACGAGCTTGAAAAGCAAGTGCTTAAAGACCGCCAAGCTTATCAAAAAAGATTGACCACAGAAGATAGTAGTTATCTGTTTAGCATTGTGCCATTTTACAACGAGCATCAGCAATTTCTTGGCACTATGGCGATTGGTCGTGATATTACCGAGCAGCATAATGCGCTTAATGCATTACAAAGTTCTGAAGCTAAATTACGCAGTGCTATGGAATATGCTGCTAATGGAGTGCTGTTGGTTTCGCTTGAAGATCAGGTGCTGCAAGCAAATAAAGCAGCACGTAGAATCTTTGCAATTGAAAACGCCAATGACCTCAAATTAATAGACTTATTTGCAGAGCCATCTTATCAGACGCTAAAGGATACCTTGACAGAGTTACTGCATGAGAAGAAAAAAGTTTATCACTTTAGTCTTGAGCAGCAAGAGCAACAGCGGTGGTTACAAATTAGCGTGTCATTAGTTTGGAATGCTGAGCAAACACCGGATTACTATGTTGTTCATGTACAGGATGTGACGGATTTAGTGCAAGCAAAAGATGATGCAGAGCGAGCAACATTAGCTAAAAGCCGTTTTATAGCTAACCTAAGTCATGAAATACGCACACCACTTAATGCTGTACTAGGCTTAATTGATGTGATTGCACTGCAAGGGTTAACACAGCCGCAGCGTAACCATGCCGAGCAAGCAAAATCTGCAGCCAATAGCTTGCTTACTTTATTAAATCGTATGCTAGATTTTGCCCGCGCTGAAAGTTCGCAAGTACAACTTAATAAAGCCCCTTTTAGTGTGCCTGATTTAATCGATTACTGTCAGGGGATCACAGCTCCCTTATGTGCGAATAAAAATATCGAGTTTAAAGTCAAATGTGACCAAAGTATTAGTGATAACTTGGTTGGTGATCAAATTTGCTTGCAGCAAGTATTAGCTAACCTACTCACTAACGCAGTAAAATTCACCGAGCAAGGTACAGTGACATTAAACTTAATGCTGGTGGAGGAATCTGCTGAGCAGCAACTTATTTGTTTTACAGTCAAAGACACCGGTATTGGTATTAGTAAGGCCGATCAAAGCCGCTTATTTGATGCATTTACCCAAGGCGATGAATCATTAACGCGCTCTCATCAGGGGGTTGGTTTAGGTTTAGCGATTGTTAAATACGAAGTTGCATTGATGGGAGGCGAAATTAAGCTTGAAAGTGAAAAAGGCAAAGGCAGTGAATTTTGCTTTTGCTTGCAGCTCGATAAAGCCGTAGAGCCTGTGAAAAAGGAGCTGGTTTCATTGCCTTCTAGTACTGATCTATCTGGACTTTTAGTACTTGCTGTGGATGATAATCCACTAAATTTAAGCATTATTAAAAGCATTTTAGAGCAAATTGATGTCACTGTTGTGTGTGCACACAGTGGTGAAAAAGGCATTGAGCTGGCAAAAAGCCTCAGACCTGATCTTATTTTTATGGATATTCAGATGCCAGAAATGGATGGTTGTCAGGCAACGCGTATTATTCGTCAGTCTTTCACTAAAGAGCAAATGCCGATATATGCACTCACTGCACACAGTGAAAGCGAAGATATTGAGCATTCTATTTCGGCCGGTATGAATAAGCATCTCACTAAACCTATTGTTGCCAGTAAATTATTTTTAGCAATGAGTGAGTTGGATAGGCCAAAAGAAGTCTTTTTTGATCAAGCTTTTATAATGTCTCAGTTTGCAAATAATACTAAGTTAGTATTAACTATGTTGTCGAAGTTTGCGACTATGGCAGCTGAGCAGCTATTACAAATCTCTACATTAAAAACTACCAATGAGTTGGTTCGTGTAGTTCATAATGTTAAAGGATCAGCTGGCAATCTTGGTTTTAAGCGATTGTCAGCGTGCGCACAACAATGTGAAGCTAGGCTTAAAGCAGATGGCGAATTGCCCGAGCAATTAAATGATGAATTGCAATGGCAAATAAAACAGGTCATTGCATTTATCATTGAACAAGGATCTACTGATGTTGAAAAGAGCCAAGGTACTGATTGTTGATGACGATCCGTTAAATCGCTTGGTATTAGAGAAAACATTACAGCAAGACTATGATGTTTTTTGTGTAGAGAGTGGCGAAAAAGCACTGACGTTTTTAAAAACGCAGACTGTTGATTTATTGATCTTGGATATTGTGATGCCAGGCATTGACGGTTATGAAGTGCTAACTAAGTTAAAAGAAAACGCTGCCACCAGTATGCTGCCTGTTATATTCATTTCTGCAAATACCAGCCATGATGACGAAGCTAAGGGCCTTGAATTAGGCGCGATGGATTACATCACGAAACCATTTAGTGCTGCAATCGTTCGTGCCCGTGTACGCAATCAGCTGCTGATCAAACAAAAAAATGACTTACTCGAAATGCTCGCCTCAATTGATGGCTTAACTGAGATCCCAAATAGACGTTATTTGGATGAAAACTTAGCGCGAGAGTGGCGCCGGTGTCGTCGAGATCAAACTCCGTTATCAGTGTTATTAATGGATGTCGATCATTTTAAACGTTACAACGATTGCTATGGCCATCGTGCAGGTGATGACTGCTTAAAAAAAATTGCTCATGCCTTAGTTGGGGCGTGTGAGCGAGGCAGTGACTTTGTTGCTCGTTATGGTGGTGAAGAGTTTGCTGCGGTACTTCCAAATACCTTTGCCAATGAGGCTATCTCGTTTGCAAATAAACTACGAAATGCAGTGAATGAGTTAAACATTCTACACAAAGCGTCGCTAAATGCCGACCATGTCACAATTAGTATTGGTATTGCGACCACAGAAAATGGTCAGGTTTATGCAGAACAAACCTTGCTAGAAGAGGCTGATTTAGGTCTTTATCAGGCTAAAGATGCCGGGCGAGATCAAATTGTATCGAGAATGATCGCTGTAACTGAATCAGAGTAGGCAAAGCCTACTCTTAACTTTAGCTTGCTAATTAGCCGTTACTTAGCGATTTATAAATTGTATCACCCACACCAATTAACTTATCATTTTTAAATACGAGTGGCGTACACTCGTCTTTAGTCATCTTGCCATCAGAATGAATGCTATGTGTTACATAGAATAATACCTGATAAACATCATCACCTTGCTTTAACAACTCGGTAAAGTTAGGTGTATTCAGTTTGTTTAATACGGTTTGGTAGCTTGTATCTAATGCGAGATTAGAAATCACTTCACGGTTACTTTTATGCTGTTTTTCCCAGCTAGAAGAACTACCAGCCCAATGAGTGTCGGCTTCACCGTCAGAAACAGCGATGACACAGCCAGTTAAAAATGGTGCAGTTAGAGCGGCAATTAGAAGTGCTTTTTTCATGTTTTTTATCCCTAAGAAATTGTTTTATAGTTAAACCTTGATAGCAAACTGCTTGCCAAAAATTTTAT
>NZ_JAKEVN010000123.1:0-11566 GCF_022398505.1 Pseudoalteromonas sp. Isolate3
ATACAGCACTAAAAATGAGTTTACTTCTATTGGATTCAGATCATTTTTGAGTTTCTCTGCATACAGCACTAAAAATGAGTTTACTTCTATTGGATTCAGATCATTTTTGAGTTTCTCTGCAAAGAATAGAGAAATCTTTACTAGTCCTACACAGTAAATACAAAGAAAAAATTACGCTCGGAGAACTTCAAACAAAAAGAATTAGATCTGATTTTCATAGTTAGAATAAAACATTGGATAAATGATGATTTACTCAACTTGGTAAAGAATATCTAAGCAAAGAAACTTTTTTATACTTTTAAAATGATGCTTCTGTTTAAAAAGCATGCAAAAAATAAAAGCTTTCGACATAGGTCCCCTACTACAAGCTAAAAAATGCAGTGGTTTTCAGCTACATTTTGCGCAGATCGAACATAAAAACATCGAATAAGCTTCTTTTTTGAATTTATGAAGTTTTTATGTTGACACTTTGCAATGCTGTCATTAATATTTCGCCCCGTTGAAAGGCATGACGCTTCCCCCTTAGCTCAGTTGGTTAGAGCGACGGACTGTTAATCCGCAGGTCCCCCGTTCGAGTCGGGGAGGGGGAGCCAAGTTTTTCAATCATAAACGATTCCCCCTTAGCTCAGTTGGTTAGAGCGACGGACTGTTAATCCGCAGGTCCCCCGTTCGAGTCGGGGAGGGGGAGCCAAGTTTATGAATATGATTGTTCCCCCTTAGCTCAGTTGGTTAGAGCGACGGACTGTTAATCCGCAGGTCCCCCGTTCGAGTCGGGGAGGGGGAGCCAAATCATAGCACCCTACTACTCTATTTAGTTCCCCCTTAGCTCAGTTGGTTAGAGCGACGGACTGTTAATCCGCAGGTCCCCCGTTCGAGTCGGGGAGGGGGAGCCAACTCACAGAAAATAATCAGGTTTATCTACTACTATTCTTCGATTGTATTAGACTTTAAAGCGCTTATAATCTACCCTACATTAAAGTTATTTCTAAAGTTTTTTCTATTTTTTACGATAGAATGTAATGACTGTAATTAAAGCGATCAATCAAGGAATTGATTCCTTCCGTTAGGCTTTTATAAGATAAGAACATGGCTGGCTTTAAAAAACTTATATTTATACAACTCATATCTTGGCTGCTTTTTGCTTTATTAGGTGGTTATTTTATTGCCCTTAGTTTCGACAGTGCTGTCAGTGATGCTCAGCAAAAAGCACAAAATGTCGTTAGTGCTTATATAAATACTCAGACATTAGATGAACTAGCACCAGAAAAAATTAAACACGCGCTTGCCGATGGCAGTACTTTTTCTAAGTTTGTGATCCGTGATCAAGCGGGCCAAGTAGTTAGCTCAGTTGAATCAAGTCAACCCCTACCCATATTTGCTGAAATTGTAAATGCTACGTTTAACTCAATTCGCCCTCAATTTGCCGTTAACCAAGCATCTGATATAAAGGTTGAATTCACAATTAATGCGCATAATCTCGCAAGCTTATTACAACAGGCTCTATTTGTTGTTATTTTAATTTCAGGCTTGATTGCCCTACTTCCTATTATCTATATGAAGAGCATGTTCCGCCGCCTTAATCGTAAAATTAGCACTACAGTTGCAGATATAGTTGATATTTATATTAATCAAAACCAAATTGATGATGACCTAGAACAATCAATTGATACAACTAGCCTAAAAAAGTTAAGCAAAGATTTAATCCCTTCATTCAACCGCCTTTCTCACTTTTTACAAACTAAACACGACGATATTCAAAACAATGCGCTGAACATCAAAAAAGAAGCTTATAAAGATGTAGTGACTAACCTTGGCAACCGTAATATGTTTGTTGAGTACTACGAAAAGAATATCGAAAACGCAGAAAAAAGTACTTTTGGTTCACTTGCGATGGTTCGCTGTAGCGAGCTGCAAGCCATCAACCAAACTCGTGGTTACCAAAAAGGTGATGATTATGTTAAAAGCGTGGCCGATATAATTAAACATATCAGTGGTACTTATACTGGTA
The DNA here is from genome assembly GCF_022398505.1 of Pseudoalteromonas sp. Isolate3. Classification (NCBI taxonomy): domain Bacteria; kingdom Pseudomonadati; phylum Pseudomonadota; class Gammaproteobacteria; order Alteromonadales; family Pseudoalteromonadaceae; genus Pseudoalteromonas; species Pseudoalteromonas sp. Isolate3. The sequence goes on from NZ_JAKEVN010000123.1 coordinate 2,009, forward strand.
GCCAAGTGTTTCGTTTAAACAGCTCAGACTTTGCAGTTGTGTTGCCCAATACCCCACTAAAAGAAGCGGAACGTTTTGGTGATAACTTACAGTCTCGATTTACTCAGTATCAACAAAATCAAGAATTAAGCTCAGTCGCGAACACAGGTATTGTCGGTTACGAAAAAGGTAAACCTTTAGGAGAGTTATTATCTATTGTTGATAATGCGATGAGTATGGCGCAATCAAAGCAAGCTAACGCATGGCATGTTCAACGCGAGACTGACCTTGTAAATAATGCTAGCGCTGGTTTTGGTAACCAAAACTGGCGTAAAGTGATTAACGAAGTGATCGAAACCAAACGTGTTCACTTGGTCATGCAAAACATTATGCCAATTGGTAAAAGTGTGAAGGCCTATGCAGAGATTCAGGTTCGTTTCAAAACCGCAGAAAATCAAATGCTACCAACTGCCTCTTTTCTTGCTATGACCGAAAAGCTAGAAATGGCTATGGAAATTGACCGCTTAATCATTGACACCAGCTTAGAAAAAATTAAAACCCGTAATTTTTCTGAGAAATTCTTTGGAATCAATGTTACCGCATCAAGCGCCCATAATGATCAATTTGTGATCTGGCTTGAGCGCCGCCTACTAAAAGACAGTAATATCGCCTCTAAGCTTATATTTGAAGTGAGCGAGTTTGGCTTGCAACAAAATATTAAAGCAAGTAAGCGCTTTATCGATATGGTGCATCGTGTCGGTGCGCGTATCACTGTAGAGCGTTTTGGTGTTGGTTTAACGTCATTTAAATTCTTTAGAGATTTAAAACCTGATTTCATCAAAATGGATGCAAGTTATACCCGCGGCCTTGAAGAAGATAAAAATAATCAATATTTTATGCGCTTAATGGTTGATCTTGCCCACCGTATTGGAGTGAGTGTATTTGCTGAAGGTGTAGAGAGCCAAGAAGAAAAGCATATCATTGAAACTCTGTGTCTTGATGGTGTGCAAGGCTATTACATCGAAAAACCAAAAGACATTTAACCCCCCTATTAAAGGCCCAAAAAACCTTACTGTTTTTGGGCCTATTCTATCTATTAACTTAGCTTTAACACTTTAATCGTAAACAGCTTTGTTAATTTTATCTATTCGTCCCTCATGTGTTGTGTCAGCCCCCAGAAAAAAGGATAATAGGGTCGTTTTTATTCTCGTGAGGCAAGCATGACAGAGTATGTCTTGTTATTGATTGGCACCGTGCTAGTCAACAACTTCGTTTTAGTTCAATTCTTAGGTTTATGCCCATTTATGGGCGTGTCGGGTAAGTTAGATACCGCGATTGGTATGTCCTTAGCCACAACCTTTGTACTTACACTTGCCTCCGTGACTAGTTATCTAGTAAATCATTATATTTTGATCCCGCTGGATATCGAGTTTTTGCGTACCATGAGCTTTATTTTGGTTATCGCTGTTGTCGTGCAATTTACCGAAATGGTGGTTAGAAAAACCAGCCCGACACTTTATCGCTTATTAGGGATTTTCTTACCGCTTATCACCACTAACTGTGCTGTATTAGGCGTTGCCCTACTTAATATCAAAGAAGACCACTCATTCTTGCAATCCGCTGTTTACGGCTTTGGTGCCGCAGTGGGCTTTTCTATGGTGTTAATACTGTTTGCTGCATTACGTGAACGCTTAGCTGCGGCTGATGTCCCTGCTCCTTTCAAGGGTGCTTCTATTGCGATGATCACTGCAGGCCTTATGTCGATGGCCTTTATGGGTTTTACAGGATTAGTGAAGTTTTAATATGACCTTGTTTTATGCTTTGATAGCGTTAGGTTCATTAGCGCTAATATTTGGTTTAATTTTAGGTTTCGCTGCCGTGCGTTTTCGCGTAGAGAGCAACCCTATAGTTGACCAAATTGATACCATTTTACCGCAAACACAATGTGGCCAATGTGGTTACCCTGGCTGTCGCCCATATGCTGAAGCGATTGCCAACGGCGATGAAATAAATAAATGCCCACCAGGCGGCGAAGCAACTGTAAAAAAATTAGCTGATTTAATGGGTGTTGAAGCAAAACCACTTGCAGGCGGTGAGCAAGCTGATCCGATTAAAACAGTCGCCTATATTCGTGAAGATGAATGTATTGGCTGTACCAAATGTATTCAAGCCTGCCCTGTTGATGCCATTGTCGGTGCAACGCGTCAAATGCATACCGTGTTAATTGATGAATGTACCGGTTGTGACTTATGTGTAGAACCCTGCCCTGTAGACTGTATTGATATGTTGCCCGTAAAAGAAACTAAACAAACCTGGAAATGGCAATTAAACGCAATCCCTGTGACTCAGGTAGATTAGGAGCACAGATGGAAAAGCTAATAGATCAAATTAAACAAGGTAAAGTGTGGCCATTTCCTGGAGGTATTCACCCACCGGGTCAAAAGCAACAATCAACTAAGCAAGCAATCGCAAGACTACCACTACCTGACAAACTTGTTGTATCACTAAAACAACATATTGGCGCTAACGGCAAACTCATTGTTGAAAAAGGCCAACAGGTACTTAAAGGCCAAGCATTAACGAAACCAAGCGGGAATTGGTCAGTGCCAGTACACGCACCAACATCTGGGCTGATCAGCGATATTTGCCCAATGCCATCTGCTCACCCATCAGCGCTGCCAGAACTTAGCGTTATCATTGAACCTGATGGTGAAGATAAATGGTGCGAGCTTCGGTCTGTGTCTGATACCAAAGCACTTTCGCATGATGAGCTTGTGGATATTATTCATCAAAGCGGTATTTCAGGTATGGGCGGCGCCGGCTTCCCTACTTATGTCAAAGCAGATATACGTAAAGACATTGAGTTTTTAATTGTCAATGCCGTCGAATGTGAGCCATATATCACTGCTGATGACATGCTAATGCGCGAACATGCTGATGGTATTATCGCGGGCATTGAATTAATGCAGCAGCTGTTAAACCCGCAGCTCACAATTATTGGTATTGAAGATAATAAGCCAGAAGCCATTGCTGCTATGAAAAAAGCAGCTGAACATAACGAAAACATAATAGTACAAACAGTGCCAACGGTTTACCCTTCTGGCGGTGAAAAACAACTGATTAAATTGCTAACTGGCAAAGAAGTCCCAAGTGGTAGTATTCCAGCTGATATTGGTATGTTAGTGCAAAATGTCGGTACCTTGTTTGCAGTAAATCAAGCCGTACATGAAGGTAAACCTCTTATAGAGCGTGTAGTAACGGTAACCGGTAACACCATTCATAAACAAGGTAATGTGTGGGCTTTACTAGGCACTGAAATTAAACATTTATTAGACTGCCAAGGCTTTTCACCAGTACCACAACAACGTGTGGTTATGGGCGGCCCGATGATGGGCTTTACTTTACCAACCGTGCGTATTGGTGTCGTTAAAACGACGAACTGTATTTTAGCGCCAGATCACCAAGAGCTTGCTGAGCCGGGTGATGAAAAAGCCTGTATTCGTTGTAGTGCCTGTGCTGACGCCTGCCCTGCTTCATTGTTACCGCAGCAATTACAATGGTTCGCTAAGTCTAAAGAATACGACAAACTCAACGAGCACAACCTATTCGATTGTATTGAATGCGGTGCATGTGCATATGTATGCCCAAGTGAAATTCCACTCGTTCAGTACTATCGTGTTGCTAAAGCAGAAATAAAAGAACAGCAAGCAGAACAAATTAAAGCTGAGCGTGCAAAGGAGCGTTTTGAAGCACGTAAAGAGCGTTTAGAGCGCGAACAAGAAGAACGTCAAAACCGCCACAAACGTAAGCCAGCTGCTAAGTCAGATAGCGAAAAACAAAAAGTGGCCGATGCACTAGCACGAGTTAAAACTAAATCTGATGACAAAGAGAGTAAATCAGCTGTCGCTGCTGCTATCGCGCGTGCTAAAGCGAAAAAGCAGGGTGCAGAGCTTGAGCCTGATAACTCTGAAATAGCTAAAGAGCGTGCTGCGCGTAAAGAACAAGCACGTAAATATAAAGAGCAAAAAGCACTAGAGCAAGGTGAAGAAAGCGCCGATAAAGATGATAAAAAGTCTGCGGTTGCTGCCGCTATTGCCCGCGCTAAAGCGAAAAAGGCCGCGCAAGCTAAAGAAGATAACGCAGAAGTAGACTCAGCACCAAAAGATGACAAAAAAGCCGCTGTTGCAGCTGCTATCGCTCGTGCAAAGGCGAAGAAAGCCGCTCAAGCTGCTGAAAACCAAACTGAAGCTGAAGAAGATAGCGCACCAGTTGATGACAAAAAGGCTGCCGTTGCTGCAGCCATAGCTCGCGCTAAAGCGAAGAAAGCCGCTCAAGCTGCTGAAAACCAAACTGAAGCTGAAGAAGATAGCGCACCAGTTGATGACAAAAAGGCTGCCGTTGCTGCAGCCATAGCTCGCGCTAAAGCGAAAAAAGCCGCGCAATCTGCTAAAAACCAAACTGAAGCTGAAGAAGATGGCGCACCAGTTGATGATAAGAAAGCCGCTGTTGCTGCAGCCATAGCTCGAGCTAAAGCGAAAAAAGCCGCTAAAGAGCAAGCGCATAGTGACGATTTTTCAAAGCAAATAAATGATTCAGGTGATGAGATTGATGCCCTGCCACAAGCTGACGCTCCTGAATCTAGCGAAGACAAGAAAAAAGCCGCCGTTGCTGCAGCTATCGCTCGCGCCAAAGCGAAAAAAGCCGCTAAAGAGCAAGCGCAGAGTGACGATTATTCAGAGCAAATAAATGATTCAAGTGATGAGGCAGATGCCAAACCGCAATCTGATGAACCTGAGTCTAGCGAAGATAAGAAAAAAGCCGCCGTTGCTGCAGCTATCGCTCGCGCCAAAGCGAAAAAAGCCGCTAAAGAGCAAGCGCAGAGTGACGATTATTCAGAGCAAATAAATGATTCAAGTGATGAGGCAGATGCCAAACCGCAATCTGATGAACCTGAGTCTAGCGAAGATAAGAAAAAAGCAGCAGTCGCCCGTGCAATTGCAAAAGCTAAAGCTAAAAAGTTACAACAAGAAGGAAACGATAAGTCATGAAACTAACCATGGCGAGTTCGCCGCATAATCATAGCCATAAATCATTAAGTCGATTAATGATGACGGTGATTGCTGCGTGTATTCCTGGCTTAATTGCCCAAGTGTACTTTTTTGGCACAGCCGTTTTAATTCAGCTTATTCTCGCACTTATAACAGTAAGCGCCTGTGAAGCCGCTGTATTGCGGCTTCGTAAGCGCAAAGTTTGGCCAACACTCAGTGATGGCAGTGCTTGGTTAACGGGCGTATTACTGGCGTTGAGTATTCCACCTTTAGCGCCTTGGTGGATTATCGTAATTGGCTGTATGTTTGCAATTGTTATTGTAAAACAGCTTTATGGCGGCCTTGGCTTTAATTTATTTAACCCTGCTATGGCGGCTTATGTATTACTACTTGTATCGTTTCCGGTGCAAATGACCAGTTGGTTACCTGTGAGTGATTTACTTGCATCTCCGATTAGCTTCTCACAACAGCTGTCTGTTATTTTCAATGGCTTTACCAGCGCTGGGTTTAGTGTCGATCAATTACGTGTAGCAATTGATGGCACAACTATGGCAACACCGCTTGATACCGTTAAAACAGATGTCGCCCATCACCTAACGGTGGCTGAAAGCATGAGTAAACCAATTTTTAACGACTGGTTTGGTCTTGGCTGGGGCTGGGTTAACCTCGGCTTTTTAATCGGTGGTCTTTATTTATTAAAAGCTAAAATCATTAATTGGCATATCCCTGTTAGCTTTTTAGCCTCGATAGCCGTGTGCAGTGGTATAGGTTATATCGCCGCCCCTGGCACAGAACCAGGTGTGGTATTTCACTTATTCAGTGGTGCGACTATGTTAGGGGCATTTTTCATTGCCACGGATCCTGTTTCTGCATCAACAACTAATAAAGGGCGTTTAATTTACGGCGCGTTAATTGGTTTGCTTGTTTACTTAATTCGTACTTTTGGTGGTTACCCTGATGCAGTGGCATTTAGTGTATTGCTGTTAAATATGGCGGTGCCTTTAATTGATTACTACACGCAACCACGAACTTACGGCCATGGGATGAAATAATGATCCTTTCCTCAATGACTAAAAACGGCGCTATTCTTACTGCATTTGCGCTCATTACCACAGGCACTGTGGCCCTGACTCATAGCCTGACCGCTGAGCGTATTGAAGAGCAAGAAAAGCAACAACTTGCAGAGCAGCTACAGCAAGTACTTGATGCCCATCATTACGACAATCAGCTCTATAAAGATTGTGTTGTGATCACCGATGAGCGCTTAGGTCCACGCCCAGAGCAAGTTATTTACCGCGCCTACAAAGACAATAAGCCTTATGCTTTAGTGATGCGCCATGTAACACCAAGTGGTTATAGCGGCGATATCAACTTATTAACAGCAGTTTTTGCCAATGGCGAAATAGCCGGTGTCCGTGTCACTAAACACGAAGAAACGCCGGGTCTTGGCGATAAAGTCGAGATCAAGAAGTCTGACTGGATCACCCTTTTCAAAGGCCAAAATGTACTGGGTGAAGATGACAACCGCTGGGCTGTTAAAAAAGATGGCGGCCAGTTTGATCAATTCACCGGTGCTACGATCACACCCCGTGCTGTTGTCGGCTCAGTTAAACAAGCGGTACTTTTTGCCCAAGCTGAATTTGATAATCTGTTTGCTGCACCAAACATCTGTCAAGGAGCCAAGTAATGAGCCAAGTTAGAACCTTGTTTAAAGATGGTATGTGGGCCAATAACCCTGCCCTTGTTCAGTTATTAGGCTTGTGCCCGCTACTTGCCGTTACATCAACGATTACCAATGCGTTAGGCCTTGGATTAGCGACTTTATTGGTACTGGTTGGCTCTAACGTAACCGTATCGATAGTACGTAACTGGGTGCCTAAAGATATTCGTATCCCTGTTTTTGTGATGATCATCGCAGGCTTTGTAACCATTGTGCAGCTGATGATGAATGCCTATACATTTGGGCTTTACCAATCACTGGGGATTTTTATTCCGCTTATTGTTACTAACTGTGCCATTATCGGTCGCGCAGAAGCATTCGCCTCTAAAAATACCGTGCCACTTTCAGCCTTTGACGGACTGATGATGGGTCTTGGTTTTATGCTAGTTTTAGTGGTATTAGGGGCGATGCGAGAGCTTATTGGCCAAGGTACGCTATTTGATGGCGCCGATTTACTATTAGGGCCGTGGGCTGCTTCACTTCGTATTGAAGTATTCAGTTTTGATAACCAATTTTTATTAGCTATCTTACCTCCGGGTGCCTTTTTGGGACTTGGTTTATTGATTGCTGCAAAAAATGTCATTGATACACAAATAAAATCTAAGCAAGTTGTTACTCCAGAAGTAGAAAAAGGCCCAAGAGCCCGAGTAACGAGTTTAACTTAAAGGAGAGCGCGCACCGTCACTGCGTGCTTTACGCCACCATGAATAAAGAAAAACGCTACGAGATCTTATCTCGTCTTCGTGAACAAAATCCGCACCCAGAAACAGAGCTTGAATATTCAAGCCCGTTTGAATTATTAGTTGCTGTTACCTTATCTGCACAAGCTACAGATGTGGGGGTTAATAAAGCCACACGTAAGCTTTTCCCTGTTGCTAACACGCCTCAAGCGATTCTTGATTTGGGCCTTGAAGGCCTTCGTGATTACATTAAGACCATTGGTTTATTTAATTCTAAAGCTAATAATGTCTATAAAATGTGTGAAATTCTGGTCAATAAACATAACTCAGAAGTACCAGAGAATCGTGAAGCACTCGAAGCATTACCGGGTGTTGGCAGAAAGACCGCGAATGTTGTTTTAAACTGTGCCTTTGGCTGGCCGACCATTGCTGTAGACACGCATATTTTCCGCGTTTCTAACCGCACTAAGTTTGCCATGGGTAAAGATGTAGTTGCTGTAGAACAAAAATTAGAAAAAGTAGTACCTAAAGAATTTAAAGTCGATGTGCACCACTGGCTCATTTTACATGGTCGTTATGTATGTACTGCACGTAAACCCAAATGCGGCAGTTGTATTATTGAAGACTTGTGTGAGTTTAAGGATAAAACTGAGTAATCAAAGACTTCATTGTTGTATTACTCAAACTCAGTCAGCACCTTTAGACCACCCATTAAGGGGCGGCTTCGGTAAGTAAGTGATGGGCATACAATCACCCCTGACGTGATAACCCCCCTCAATAAGCACAGTACTTCTACATGAAACCTTCGCTTCATAAAAAGTAGATGCAGCTCACTCTCGGTTTTTCGAAAAACGCAGCCACAATATTTCTTCAGGCAGTACAGTTTACCTTATTTCGACCTGAGGCTTTGGCTTGGTAGAGCACAGTATCTGCTTGAGCTAAAATAGAGTCAAAACTTTGTTTATAATCTGGCTGCTGGGCGACACCTATTGATAAGGTAAAACGAATAGTTTGTTGCTCAAATTTTACTTGGCATTGTTCTACATGTGCTCTCAGACGTTCAGCCATGTCTTTTGCCTCTTCTATTTCAGTTTCAGGTAGCATCATCGCAAACTCTTCGCCGCCTATTCTCCCGATGACATCGGACTTTCTTATAATTTTTCGCACTAAATCTGCAAGTGAACAGAGCACCTTGTCACCAGCAGCGTGACCGAAGGTATCGTTAATAGACTTAAAGTTATCGATATCAAACATCATTACACAATACGAATGACAATAACGTACAGCTTGTGAATGCTGACATTCAGCCATTTGATAAAAAGCTCTGCGATTAGGAAGCTGTGTTAATTCGTCCGTTAAGGCAAGTGTTTCAGCTTTTTTCTTGGCTATTTCGATCTCTGCCGTACGGGCTTTAACCTGCTCTTCAAGACTATGATTATATTTTTTTAATTTGGCTGCCATTTGCTCAATATCAATCACATAGTTCGCTTGGCGAATTGCAATTTCAATGTAAGAAGTAACTTCTTTTATTATTTCAATTTCACTGGCCGACCAGTGTTGAGTTGATGCACTGTCCAAGCAAAATAAACCGACGACATTATTTTTTACATTGATAGGAGCATCCAGTACAGCTCTGGTCTTTCCTTCTATCATAGCGTCTTTTAATGGCGCTATAAGTGAGTTGGTTTCGACATCATCAATCGCCAATATTTTTTGTTTTTTTAGCGCTGCGAGGTATTGCGGAGCAATAGTTAAATCAGCTTCTATGCCTTCGATAGAGGGTGAGTTTTCAGTGGGTATACAGCTATGTACGGATAAAATCCCTTGAGGTGAAATAGTAGAATAGGATACACGATACATAGGGAAATATTGGGCTATATCCTTTAGCGCAATGGTTATTATTTGATTCGGCGCTAATTCAGAGCTGATACATTTTGCTATTTTATTAACGATGTCAGCACGCTGTTTATCGAACCTAGCAGCACGCACTTCTATTTGATACTGTCTAATTTTTATAAAGGTAAACAACAGTGTCAAAACTAAAATTATAAAAATGATGCTCACATTCACTCACCTATTAAGTCACTATCATTATAACGATAAAACAGCGATAGGTTACTAAATAATTAAC
>NZ_JAKEVN010000124.1:0-11455 GCF_022398505.1 Pseudoalteromonas sp. Isolate3
GCCTAATACATTAAACAACATTTAAAACAAGAATTAAGTATCTTGAAAATAGTTTTACCAATCCTAATTAATTAAATAAACAGCATACATTCATCTTCATCACCTATAGTTAGGTTAGTACCTAATTTTGAGGAATAGAGCATGAAATGGATGATGACTCTTACGACGTTGTCGTTAATAGGGATTGTAATCACCGGTAATTCAATTTATACAGAAGTGAAACTCTTTCGTTCGAATGACAAGCCATCTGAAATAACAGCAAGTATGTATCGTTCGTTAATTTGGCATAGCGATATCTATAAAGAAGAGCAATTTTTAAATACGGCACGAAGCTACTTCAGCGATGGCATAATTGATACCCGTGAATACAGTAAATTAACTAGCTTAGCGAATAAAGTTGCTGGCCCAATTATTTACATTCAAGAAAACGATGAGCAGCTGTGGCATGCACGGCTCACCTATAAAAAATACCTTGATGATCAAACTGCCGAACGACTGGCAAGCTTACATTGATGAAAACTGGTTAATCAGTGTTTTAAGCTCAACTATAGTAGGCTTACCACTGAGGTAATTTGTGTCAAGATGATAGCTATTACCTAGCCAATAAGGCTCTTTAGTGGTGTTATGACCGTGCACTGAAAAATCGATACTTGGGTTTATTACTGGCTTCTTTGCTTTGGTTAAAGCTCTATCCCAAAGTAGTAAACTAATAGCTTTTTCTTTATCTTTTGTTGGATTATTCCAATCCCAATCAGCGCACGTGGTATGCGAGAGGCCGATTTTTATACCAGCGTATTCAACAAAATAAGAAAGAGGGCATTTTAGAAGTTGCTGAAAGACAAATTTAAGCTCTTCATCGGTTGCTTGGGTGTGCCAATGGCCGCCATTTTCAACCCATAAGCGATAATAATCTTCATTATTTGCTAATAATGATTCAAGTAGCATGTGCTCGTGGTTACCTAAACACATGTTTACACCCAACTCTTTAAAACGTCTTAATAAAGCAATGCTGTTATCACCCCGGTCTATTACATCGCCGAGTGAAAAGAGAATATCCGTGCTTGGATTAAAATTGACAGAGCAGAGCGCCTGTTCAAATTTAGTTAAATCTGCATCTAAATCGCCAATGACAAAAACACGCTTATGTTCAGCAATTTGCAGCTTAACTTGAATAGGGTTTTGTGAGGCATGCTGGCTTTCAACTAAATTCAAAATAGATTCCTTTAAATGTTCAGTGGCTTAAGAGTAACATAACTCGTTGCCATTTAGGCAGTGGATGGTTATTATAAGAGCTCATTTTTAGGAGTAGCCGCCAACATGAACATCTAAACCTGTTATCCAATTTCAATTTATCTTTTTGGACCAACAGGGTTAGTAGGCGTTGCTCACTATCACTTACATTATATTCCTTCTCGTGTGATCAAATGCCTAATACCAATTCTCTTAATTAAGTTGTCTATTTTGAGGCAATAAAACATCGTCGATAACAAGGCAAAAATTTCGTTATTAAGTTGTTCTTAATGAGATATTTTTAACGAAGATAGCGGCAGGTTTTATCCCTCAAAATGATTAAGTATTATTGTGAATTGGTATCACTGCCCCTGTAATACAGGAGGCACTATGCCACAACTTCAAGCTTTCAATTTATGTTATCAACATGGCAATGGCGATGTTGTATTTAACGACCTTTCATTTTCTCTCACTGCAAAAGTTACTGCGTTAGTTGGCAGGAACGGCTGCGGTAAATCTATATTAGCGTCAATACTTGCTAAGCAAAAAAAGCCAAGCTCTGGCACGGTTGTTTATAATTCAACCCTTGGCTTTTATGAGCAAATGGACGATGTAAATCAGGCTGATAATCTAACAATTGCAGAGGCTATTGGCTTAGAGTCTATGTTTAATGCCCTTGAAGCGATAAACCAAGGGCAAGTTACAGAGCAAAATTTAACTTTGCTAGAAGACAATTGGGACTTACCAGAGCGCTTTAAGGCAGAGCTTTTGAGGCTAGGTGTTAAAAGCACTGATACTGAAATTTTGAGTGACTGTAAAGCAAGCAAATATTTAAGCGGCGGCCAGTTTAGTCAATTAAAGCTCTGGGCGTTATTTAACTTCTTTAATCACGATATTTTAATACTCGATGAACCTTCAAACCACCTAGATGCACACGGTAAGCGCTGGCTTATAGAGCAAATTAACAAATTCAAAGGACAAATATTACTGATTAGTCACGACCAAGAATTATTAGAACAAGCACATGAAATATGGGAACTAACAACCCTTGGTTTAACACAATATGGTACGTGTTTTTCACAATACCAAAGTCAAAAGCACAAGCAAGTTGCTGCGCTTGCAAACAAACTAAACCACGTTGTTAAACAGCAAACTATACTCAAAGCAGCAGAGCAATTAAAACAGCAAAAAACACTTAAGCGAGCAGCTCAGGGCGCAGCACTTAGAAAGTCTGGTAGCCAACCTAAAGTGTTAATGGATGCGAAAAAAGATAAAGCCAGTGCAAATTTATCTTCGCAAAGTAAAAATACCGCTAAGCGAGAAGGTAAGCTAAATAGCAATAAACAACAATTTTTAAGTCAGCTTGAACAAGTGAAAGCCCAACAATTTTATTTATCGCAAACAGATGAGGCTAAGCATCACAAAGTACTCAGCCTGGATGATGTAGTATTAGCATATGGTGCCCAAAAGTCGCTAACTTTTCAGGTGTACAGTGATGATAAAGTTCATTTAGCTGGCGCTAATGGCGCCGGAAAATCAACCTTACTTAAAACTCTTATAGGAGAGATACCAGCTAAAGTAGGGGAGTTATATTGCAACCAAGCTCTTTATTATTTAGACCAACATTTTACACTCATAAACAACGAGCTAACCATGCTTGAAAATCTCATGACTTACTGTAAAGATTTAAGCCAGAGCACCGCGCGAACTTTACTTGCAAGTATTGGCTTTAGAAAGGATGCTGTATTTAAACACGCCGCATTTTTGAGTGGTGGCGAGAAAATGAAACTAACCATGTGTATTGTTAGTAATATTGAAAGCACTGCATTCTTGTTATTAGATGAGCCTGATAATCACCTAGACTTTGAATCAAAACAGTTATTAGCAAAATCATTACAAGACTTTAAAGGTGGGTTTATAGTAGTAAGCCATGATAAGTATTTCGTAGAAAGTATCGAGTGCAATAAGATAATTGTCATATAAAATATACATTTAAAAATTACCATGCTAGGGTGGTTGTAGGTTTATTACAAGGAATGACAATGAATTTTACAGCCGCTTACCGCATTTTTATTGCTTTATTCATGCTGATTGTAACCGTTGGTTTAGGCATGAAGCTCAATGATTTTACCTCTGTAGTCTTCGTGTTTGTGCCGTTATTATTGATGCTAGGAGCTACATTTATACCGTTTTTTAAAGCACGAAAACTACGTTTAGTACTCTTTGCTGCACCTATTGTTATTCTCTACAGCGTAGGTTTTTACCCATGGCTTACTAATTACCAAGAAGTTGCCGTTTCATCATCAACCTCAACACTCGATTTTATAAACATACCGTTTTGGGCCACCATTTATGGCGCTGGTTTTGTGGTTCTGCATGAAATAGCACTAGGCGTTGCTAGGGCGTTTAATTGGGCGAAGTGAAATTCCCTAAATACCTTCAAGATCATACCCCTCAGTGGCGTTATTGGCTTTGTTTAAATGCACTTGGCTATTCGGCACTAACTTAAAGTTAGAGCGTTTAGGGTGTTTGGGTAAGGGAATTGGAACTGTCATCGTTACCAGGCTTTAAGTAAAACACTGGTAACGAGTATAAAATTTAGGGGATTAGCTTTCGGCTGGAAATGGGTTTACATCGTTAAATTATCTTAAGCTTGATTAAATCGTTAACTACAACATCAGGTAATGATTTGATAAAAAATTTTCCTTCACGTTGGCTATATGTTAATTCAGCAACCTCACGAAATACAAGTAGTGCCGTATCATCATTATATTTTGAATCATAATACAGGCGATGTGAAATTTCCGTCATGAGTAAGCAAGTATAGACCCCAAGTTTTGTGAAAAGTGTTATTTTTAAAATGCTTTTGTACTCATCACTTTTAACTTTAGAGAGAAATAGGCCTAGCATTTTTGTTTTATCTATACATGAATAAAAGGGTTTCGAAAAAATCAATTGTCTTAGCGCATTACTGTTTATTGGTTTTAAGTCAATATTGTCATGTGGACGAAACAGCTCATAGTAATATTCTAAAAAGAGGTCTAATTTTATAATTTTTTTGTCTAAAAATTCGCTATCAGTTTCTTTTATAAGAGATTTATACAAATTAGAGCTATCCAACTCCAAAAAGCATCTTTTTTCATCATAAGCAAATAATACGGTTCTATTAAGTTCAGTCTTAATTTCGCCTGCGACATCAAAAACAGCATCTTTGATTACACTAAAGCTTTGAGTGTCCGATTGTTCAGTAAGTGCCTGTTTTGTCGCAGCAAGCTCAATACGGTTATCCTTCCATACCAAGTAGAGAATGAACACTGAAATTGCTGAGAGTAAAGGGGTCGCTATTCCACTTATAAACGTCGCGGTATTGGCCCAAACGGTTAGCTCATTTGAAACTGATTTTCCAAATGTTCTTATAAAAGACCATGCAGCAACTAAAAGGATAATGATTGCAAAAATGATTAAAGCTTTTAAGTAATCTTTTTCTGATGGTGTTTTTATCATGTTACGCTTTGCTAGCCTGATTAAATGTTTAAATATCAAGACAATCAGGAGCTAAGTCAAGGTTTAATGAAACTAATGCATAAGAAATAGAGCTATCTATAGATAAGTTTAGTTCTTGTATTAAAGCAGTTTTATATTCACTATCGCTGTTTTGGATCTTGTCTATTAGGTAATAGAATGATTTGACTTCTGGGTAGTCTTGAAGCCGTGTTAAAAATAGAAGACAGAAAACATCATAAAAAAGGTCCCTAATGCTTTGTTCGGAGTTTTTGGGGAAAGATTTAAAAAATGTAAGAGGGTCGAAGTCAAAACCACGCATGTGTGCAATTAATGCACCGCGTACAATCAAAAACTCTAGGGACGTTTTAAAACCTCCTATTTTTTCATAAACGGTGTCAGCATATTCTTCAGATGATATTTTATCTGCATCCACATAAATAGATAGTGTTGAGTAAAAGTTATTAATATTACGATCATTTATTGAGTGTAGCCGTTCAAGGAATTCGAAAACAAGGGTTGAATCAAGTAAATCTGCTATTCGCTGTTCTTTTTTAATCTTTTGATTCAAATTCAAAGCTTGTCGAGAAGTTATCTCTATATCATCTTTTTTTGTTGATAAAGAATCTGCTTGTTAAGTTGTTCTCTTGTACTTTCCATCTCTTTCTTGGTGGTGAGCCAAGTTAACGCTATAAAACTATGGACGCAAAAGTTAATATTGGGGTTAAAATACCATTCAAGATTTGCGCAGTATTTAACCAGGCCTTTTCTGTTCCTAAGTATGTTGGAAAGTCTATAGCAAAAGTAACAACAAAAATTGACAATAATGCGGTAGGTATTATTAAAAAGAAAGGTAAGACTTTGATAAACCAACCTAACTTTTTTGTTTTCTGTGACATCAACATTCCCTCGTAAAAAAAATTCCTTTTTACACGAATCTCTATTACTTAACAACTAAGCAGCGCCACGTATCGAGCGAATAATTGCGCCATTACTTTGAATGTTCGATACAACAACACCCACAACTTCACGCGCAATGTCTTGGCCAATAAGCTGAGTATTTTGTTCATTTGCTGAGCCTTGTACATTAGTTTTGGTATAAGCCATGGAGTAGGGCATGACAGTCGATGCAAACTCAATAAACTTACTTTTCTTGAAATTGTACAAATTAGTGGCGCGTTCGCCACCGTTGCCGCAGTGAAAACAGACATTACTTAGATAAAAAAAGTAATCAAAAAAACTCGGTGAAAAAATAACGAAACTACAGGATAAATATTGCTATCTGAGACATATTTAAAGTTCGTTAGACCGAGTAACGCTTATGAAGCTAAGCCCAATGCCTAGCTTAAATTAAGTGAATAAACAGATAGTTTAAGTAGACTTTGATTTGGAAATAACATTAAGTTAAATTGACACTTAAGTATAAGGAAGAACAGAACACTAAGGATAGTTTTGAAAAAATTCATAATTTATCTATTTTTATTTCCACTCGCTATTATCTCATTTGGTGCTTCAGCAAATGCAGGACTACCTATGATTATGCTTGCAGTGCCTGTGTATTCGATCTCTTTGTTACCAATAATTGCTATTGAAGCAATATACCTTCAAAAGAGTTTAGATTTAACCAAAGGACTATCGGTAAAAACAGCATTTGTTTCAAACTTAGTATCTACAATTGTTGGGGTTCCTTTAACTTGGGTTATTCTTGTTTTAATACAAATGCTGACGGGTGGTGGCGCAGCGTATGGCATAGATACATTTGTCGGCAAAATGTTAGCAGTAACATGGCAAGCACCTTGGTTAATCCCTTATGAATCTGACTTACATTGGATGATTTTATTTGCGGGGTTATTCCTACTTATTCCATTTTATTTTGTATCATGGTGGTCTGAATTTTTAGTTTCAAAGAAAATGCTTGCAGATACCGGACTCAATAAAAATGACATTAAGACTAAAGTTAGGAATGCAAACCTAATCACATATAGTTTGTTAGCGTTTTGGCCAATTGGCTGGTACGTAGTTGGCTACGTATTAATGTAACTGGGAGTTTTTGAAAGTCTAAAATTAATAAATCATTTTTATATTCAGAAATTGTAAATTCTTACAAAGCAGTTGATCACTCATTTTGATTAATTCATTACCAATGATATTCAGCGTCTAACTTACTTAAATCAAATCGTACAGCTGCCCAATTTGAATTTGTAGGGCATCTAAGTGGCTTTGGTTATAACGAACAGTAAATCATAGTCAATGAACTTAAAGCCATTACGGTTACAGGCAGTGAAAAAATTGCTTTTATATTTTTGGGAAGCCGTACAAGAAAGGCATTTCAAATCTAGGTTTGTAAAAAGTCATCGTTGTAGTCTTATTGGAATGAAGTAAGTTTGGTTGAAAATTTACAAAGTAAAAATGAGCAGTTTATAAAAAACTATAAAACCGTGAAAACCCAAATTAAGCAAAAAAGGGGCTAAAAAACCTTAAAATGGTGATTCCTATGAGAACCCATAATACTGAAGACTATAAAACAACAAGTTACGTCATTATTTCATAATCTGTAAATTTCACTGACACATATTTCAGAATCGACGTTGTTAACATCCTTCAAATGTCCATGGGTTACATGTCACTGACTTCCTTTATCCGGCTTATCCTGGGCAAGACTGCTGTTAGTCGGATGAATATTCGGAGCTTCGGTATCCTTTTGTTCGTTGTATATGCCGTCTGGCTTAAACGTTTTAGCAAGCTCCTTTTCACTGACCTGAAATAAACGTAAGGCTGATGCATGAGATGACGGTGATTCGATACGCGCAAACAATTCCTCTAACTGCATTTCCTTACGACGAGCATCCAATTGCTCAATTAACTCGTGGTCGCAATATTGGTAAACATCCGGAATGTGGAGGTTTAAAATTTTATCGAGGTATTTAGTGCCTGTGTACTCCTCAATTCGGCGAATGTGCTCTGCTTCCATTACATAAATAAGGTCTGCCCAAACTAGCATTTCTTCGGTACAGAGTATGGTGCCGTTGCGCTGACATTCTTTTTTGCTCAAACCTGCTGATCGAAAATGAATATGCGGCTCTTTAGTTGCAAAATGTCTTTCAGCAGTCTTGCTCCGATTGAGGTTTGAGGTACACAGAAACAAAATGTTCATTAGAAGACCTCCCTCTGTGAGGAATGAATGCTGTCCAACCTTGCAGCGCGGTGCAGCAATATCTGAGTTTCATCAAATAACGAGTCCACCATAGCATTGCTAACCGAGGGTGGTAGCATCAATTGCACAGTAGGAATACCTGTATTGGAGCAAGTATCTATATACAATACCTCCACCATGCCACCTTCTGCTATGCTAGATAGCGTACTTAGCAATCGGTTTATAATGAATGCAAACGGCGGTTCTATGATCAATGGCACATAGAATACGACATTATTACAGCGGTTTCTTATTCGGTTTTCGAGGGCTTGAGCTGCGGACATCGTGCTCTCCTTAAGGCAAAATCTAAGTAAAGCACGAACATCGAAGTAATACTCGGAAGTGTCACTAAAATCTCGGAAGTGTCACTAAAATATTGTGAAAAAAGATTGAGTAGGACCAAAAAAATAACAAACCATTCGCCGCAGTTTAAAATTTTGCTAAGTGTTCAGCTTAACTGGCTCATATTTGGTTTTGCTGTTTTGATGAATAGATACAGAATTTATTTGATTGAAAGCTATCTGCGTTTAAGAGATGGTCGCCGTCATCCAGTGTTATTGGCTTTAGTCTACTAAGCGGACGTTCCGCTAACTCATTTAGTGCCCCAAAAAGAGTCAGTGTAATTGCTCTAAAAATCTGCTTGGAGCGAAGCAGGTATTCAAAGTGTTAATGTATAAATAATCAATTCTCGTTATGCAATTTAAGTGGCTTCTCGTTAAAAAATTCATAAACATTTAATTTGCTAATTTCCATGCTATTTTTTATGCATGTTTTCGTAACTTAATTCTATCCATTCTCTAATAAGTAAAATCTCGGTTATAGAGTAGCCTAAATAATTGTAATTCTTATTGGCTATGTGTAAGTTATTAATAATTCGATTCATAGAATCGTATTTTGATAATTCAGGCAGTTATATATTGATTGTTTACATGAATTCTCGGTAGTACGATGTAGAACTATATTCAATAAAGGGAGAAAACATCATGGCAAGATGCACCGCACCAGTACGGGGACATAGCTCAGCGGCAGCCGAAGCAAATTGTCCTGCGTGCCGTTATAAAAGTCGTGGGTACGGCGGCTATAGTAGTTATAGCCCATCATATACGTCTTATTCTGGTACGAGTCGCTCGTCTAGTACTGGTGGAAGTAGTTCCATAAGCTCAAAACCGCGTTGGTCTAAGCCGAACTCTTCGGTTTCTTATACTTCATCTCAAATTCAATCATTAACCCCTGTCAGAGATGCTGTTGAGGTTAAAGCGACATTACAACCAGATATTCGAGATGCATTTTTATGTCATGCTTGGGCCGACCGTAAAGAGTCTGCTAAGGAGCTGCATGACTTACTCGAAGCTGCTGGTGTAAAAGTTTGGTTCAGTGAAAAAGATCTTGGTCTGGGTGTACCGATGATGAGAGCCATCGACAAGGGGTTAGCAAATTCAAAAGTAGGCCTTGTTCTGGTAACTCCAGCAATGTTGGAGCGTCTTCCGAAAGAGAGTGTCGCTGATAAAGAACTATCAGCTTTGTTAGCCGGGAACCGGCTAGTTCCAATCGTGCACAATACAACGTACGACGCTCTTCGCAATGTGAGTCCCTTACTTGCGTCAAGATCTGGCCTAGACTCTTCGGAAGATTCAATGGCTGAGATAGCTGAAAAAATCGCTGAATTAGTAACATTATAATCCGGTAAAGCATAATTCCAAAAAGCGCATGTTGTCGGGCTGGTTCTCCGCTGCGCTCTAAACCAGTGCAAATGCGAGCGTTATATCCCCGATATAGACGTTATAGAATATATCAATGTAAGGATTTAGTATGAGGATAGTTGTACCTGAAGTTCAGATTTCTGATGAGTGCGGATTTAGTCCGGATATTGATATATTCAATCGAAAAGGTTTTGGTGAAAGGCTTGCTAACCTTGTTGAAAACTCAGGTGGAAGTCCGGTTATAGCTCTAGATTCGGGTTGGGGTGAAGGAAAGAGTACATTTATTAAAATGTGGCGAGGTTACCTTGAGCACCAACGTAATCCTGAAATTAAATCTATTTACTTTGATGCTTTTGAGAATGACTATCAAAAAGACCCATTCCTGACATTGGCTTCCGAAATTTATCAACTTATCACAGTTGAAGATGAAGAAAGAAAGGCTAAATTTAAGGATAAAGCAGCAAAGGCAGCTAAGTCTCTTTTCAGAGGTGCTTTGAAAGTATCAGTAAAAGTTGGTACCGCCGGAATCGTTGATGGTAGTGCGGTAGACGCAGCAGAGAAAGAAATATCGAACTTGGTTTCGGATCAAGTTGATAACTTGATAAAAGAAAGGTTTGAGCACGCAGAAAAAGATAAGTTGGCTCTAAAAGAGTTTAGAAAGCATTTATCTACTTTTGCTAATGAAATGAATGGTGGCAAGCCGATTGTATTTATCATCGATGAACTTGACCGCTGTAAGCCTGATTTTGCGTTAGAGTTATTAGAACAAATTAAGCATTTGTTTTCAGTTAAAGGTATTACCTTCCTTCTAGTTACTAATAGAGAGCAGCTAGAAGAATCAATCAAATCCAAATATGGTCAAGGAATAGACCCAACAAATTATCTTCATAAGTTTATTAATGTATGGTTAACGATGCCCCGTGTCGCAAGTGAATATGAAGATAATGGTTATAAATTCTTACAAAGTGCTCTTTCTGTAATGAAAGAGGAAAATGAAGTTATCGTAAATGCTGATTCAGTTTCAGTACTGAATGATATCGTTAAGTTTTATCAGCCATCATTCAGAGAAATAGAACGCATGCTGTCATATTTCGCTATTATAAGTAATATGTTGGGGGATAATAGATATTACGAGAATTATCAGTATATGATTGCTATGGTATGTTATTTGAAAGCTTGCCACCCAAATTGCTTGAAACCTGTTAACGGGCAATTAGATTCTCATAATATTATTAATGCAGCGAGGTTAGACGAAATCGGATCCTTCGAGTCATATCACTCCCTTGAATATGTTAATAAGCTTATACGCTTCGATTTGGCTGACGACGCTACTAGACAAAGTATGTTAGAAGAAAGAGAGATTCAACTGAATAGAACAGTGAGAGCACCTAAAAGCTATCTCAAAACAATCAGTTCATGGTTAACAGAAATAAATCCAAGCTAGTGGTGGTATAACAAACTTGCTTTGAAAGTCCGCTACGAGCGGACATTGAATATTTTATTTTGATATATTTTTTATATTCAGAATTTACAACTTTCCCCTATATTCAGAAAAATGAGCAATTAGCGCACTATTAAATTGTTGTGTTTAAGTTTAAAGTTGGTAATAAGTGATAAAGAAAAATAAAAAACTTGCACTAAATGGAGTTGAGTTTACGGTTCTTGGAACTCTCGGTGAGGGAGGTTCTGGTGTAGTCTTCAAAATAGAAGATGATAATAAAAAATTATTTGCGTTAAAGTTGCTAAAACCTACTTCGGTAACCGAAAAGAAGTTCAGATTTATTAACGAAATTGAATTTTGTAAGGCTGCGGAGTGTTGCAATATTGTTTC
>NZ_JAKEVN010000125.1:0-11451 GCF_022398505.1 Pseudoalteromonas sp. Isolate3
CTAAATAATTAACAAATTGATCACATTACTTTCTATACAGGAATCGAAAGAATCGATTTTTAATCAACCAAACACTGAAGTATCTAAGATTATCAAACAAATAGACTAGACAACTTAATCGTTAACAACGGCCATTGGCCTCTCAAAGCAGCCTATTTTAGCGCAATCATCTAAATCTACTTTCAGTATACTTCGGCGGGCCGACAATTGCTGTTGATACGCATTTTTTCCGCGTTTCTAACCGCACTAAGTTTGCCATGGGTAAAGATGTGCTTGCTGTAGAACAAAAACTAGAAGAAGTGGTACCTAAACTTGTTAATCCTTCATGGCCGCTATTTATGTACTGCTCGTAAGCCTAAATGCGGCAGTTGTAATATTGAAGATTTGTGTGAGTTTAAAGAAAAGACTGAGTAGTTGAAGTCTACTCGAAAGCAAATAATCTAAAGGTGATGTTCCCCACTTCTTCTTTTTCTATCCCCATGCAAGCTCATTTTGCACATTGTGCCAAACACAGGGTTTGACACAATGTACTAGGCTATTATCGAGGATTTTGGCTCACCTGCTTTTTAATAAATTCTCGCGTATCTCTTAAAAGCGACACTCTTGCTGGTTCGTGAACATACATCATGTGACCGCCGTGATAATAGTGATAGTCAATTTTATCAGCGTATATACCGTGTCTATTTAAAGTGTATTCAGCATCAAAAAATGGGGTAACAATATCGTAATATCCAGAGGCAACCATCACTTTCATCTGTGGGTTACTACGAAGAACATAAGATAGATCCGGTGCTGTGTTGACGTATTTTGGCTCCCAACCTTGTCCGTCAGGAGCAGTTCGCCAGCGCCAATTATCAGATAACTCAGGGTCGCCAGGATTTAAGTATTTTCTTTTCCACTGCACGTTTAAGTCTGTGTGCATGTATTTCATCAGTGCCGCTTTATATGCCGGCCCTATAACTTTCGAAGCGTCTTGCTTAGGAGCTGCTGTTAGATCATCTCTTTCATCAAGCTTATAACGTCCATCAAGAAAGCCAACGGCAACGCCCTCATCACGCAATAATTCTTTTGCAAATCTAAAGGCGTTAATGCGTAAATCAGCCTGTTCAATATATTGTTTACTTAGCCCTGTATAACGGTGAAGTCCATCAACAATTAGCGCTCTGTCAGCTTTACTGAGCGCATTACCCTTAAATAGTGCAGGCAGTAATTCATCAACTGCAAATTTTCGGCTAGCATCAATGAATGCTTCAAAATTTCCTGATGTGTCTACTTTTTTATGATACCAAGCGGTTGCAGCGAGCGTTGGTATGTAAGTGACGTAAGAAATGATATTGTCATCTACATAAGGGCTTGAACCTTGATAGTCTAAAGCTTGTGAAACAAAAATAATGCCATTTACATTAATCAGGTGTTTATCCATAAGCACTTTAGAAACCGCTGCTGCTCGAGTTGTACCATAACTCTCTCCCAATAAAAATATTGGTGCATTCCAGCGATTTTCTTTCGTCAGCCACTGGGCAATAAAATCAGCGATAGAAGATGCATCTTCATTCAAGCCCCAAAAGGCTTTGCTTTCAGTGTCACCTAATGCACGTGAGTAACCTGTACCAACAGGGTCCACAAACACCATATCAGTCACATCTAGAATCGTCTCAGGCGCTTCTTTTAATTCGTAAGGAGCCATTCCAGGAGATGTTGCATCGCTTGGTACAACAACTCGTTTGGGGCCATAAGCCCCCATGTGTAACCAATTAGACGATGAGCCAGGACCACCATTCCAGATAAATGTAACAGGTCTGTTTTTGTTGCCGTCTGAGGCTATGTAATCAAACGAAAAAATAGCAGCTGTTGGCTGTTCGTTTTTGTTTAATAAATAAGTTTCACCTGCTACAGCTTTGTATTTCAGCTTTTTGCCATTGAAAGTGCCTTTATGCTGCGTAACAAATTTTGTGGCTTCGGGTATCGACTTTTTACTGTTGTTTGAATCTAAAATTTCATCTGCATTGACCGCGTTTGTACAAAACGCAAACAATGTCGAGATGACTACGGTTTTGAAATTGGCAACATACGCCATGTTTTATTCTCCCTTGGAAGCTTGCCTTTATTTTTAGCTGTATCTGGCTTGAGTGGTTTTATCACTCAGTGCTCAATTAACCTTTTACTTTAGCGATTACTTTTACAGTAAGAACATGTAATTTCAACTATCTGCGATTAACACGCAAAAAAGCATACCCTGTATCGAAACAAAAATATCAATGTATTAATTTCACAAGCTTCCATCCTTTCGTTATGCTGTTGAGTAATGTGAATTTTTTATGAGAGTCGCTATGTTACCTTTACTTCGTATCTTATTAATTGAGCAAGATCCTGCCACCTTAAAAGAGCTTTCAACGAACCTAGCAAGAACAATCCCTAACTTTGAACGTACTGATGTTGATATCGAGATTGTTGAGTGCATTGAGCTCAAGCAGGCGTTGAATTATGTAGAGGAAGATGGTGATATTCAAGCTGTAGTGCTTAGTTGGGATGTATTAAATAATGGCGAACGCACCTATAGTCGCTTTATCGAGCAATTAAAAGGCATCCGTCTTGAACTGCCAGTCTATGTTATCGGTGATGATACGAAAGGCTTGGAAATAGTCAACGAGTCTGAAGAAATTGAATCTTTCTTTTTTAAAGACGAGGTCATTTCAGACCCTGAAGCAATCTTGGGCTATATGATCAATGACTTTGATGACAGATCAGAAACCCCATTTTGGACCGCTTACCGTCGTTATGTAAGTGAATCGAACGATTCATGGCACACACCTGGGCACAGTGGCGGTGCTAGCTTTAGAAACTCTCCATATATTAAAGACTTTTATCAGTTTTATGGCCGTAATGTGTTTGTTGGCGACTTGTCTGTTTCTGTCGATTCGCTTGGCTCATTGTCAGACAGTACCAACACTATAGGCCGCTCTCAAGAATCAGCAGCGGCGACATTTGAAGTAAAACATACCTACTTTGTTACCAACGGCTCATCTACTTCAAATAAAATTATTTTGCAAACTTTGCTACGTAAAGGCGATAAGGTGATAATAGACCGAAACTGCCATAAGTCAGTGCATTATGGCATTTTGCAATCGGCTAGTTTACCTATCTACTTGTCGAGTATTTTGAATCCTAAATATGGTATCTTCGCACCACCGTCACTGGCTGACATTAAGCAAGCAATTGAACAAAATACCGATGCTAAATTATTGGTTTTAACAGGCTGTACTTACGATGGCCTGCTTAGCGATTTAAAGCAAGTGGTTGAATTTGCGCATCAGCACGGTATTAAAGTGTTTATCGACGAAGCCTGGTTTGCTTATTCACTTTTTCACCCGAGTTTACGCCACTACTCGGCGATTAATGCTGGCGCGGACTATGTTACCCATTCGGCACATAAAGTGGTTTCAGCGTTCTCTCAAGCATCTTATATTCATGTTAACGATCCTGATTTTGATGCCGATTTCTTTCGTGAGATCTACAGTATTTACGCCAGTACCTCGCCAAAATATCAGCTCATTGCTTCGCTAGATGTATGCCAAAAACAATTAGAAATGGAAGGTTATAAATTACTGAATGCCCTACTGAATCACGTTGCAGAATTTAAGCAACAAATGGCTTCCCTAAAACATATAAAAGTGCTCGATAAGCAAGATTTCATGGATATATTCCCACATTTTCGTGGCGATAACATGGGCCACGACCCACTAAAAATTCTTATAGATATTAGTGAGCTACCTTATTCATTAAAGGATATTCATAAATTCCTATTAGATGAAATTGGCCTTGAAATTGAAAAGTATACTCACAGTACTATCTTAGTTTTACTAACTCTTGGCGGTACACGCTCAAAGATCATTCGTCTTTACAATGCACTGAAAAAACTCGACAGTGGTAAAGTGAAGCTAGCCACCACAATGAGGCGCACTCGCTTACCAGAAAACTTACCTGCTATAGACTTGGCTTGTATCCCAAGTGATGCGTTCTATGGTGAACGTGAATCTGTGCCGATTAGTAAAAGTAACAACCGAATCTGTGCCGGATTGGTGACGCCTTACCCTCCTGGTATCCCACTGTTAGTCCCGGGGCAACATATCACTAATGAGCATATCGAATATCTTAAAGAGTTGGCGGGACAAGGTCTGACAATCCAAGGGAGTTTTGATGGCGAAATCTATGTACTGAAAGGTAAAGTGAAAAGCTAAACGTACGCTTATATCTCAAATACCTCATTGTTATGCAGCAATAGCTCTCCCATTGCTGCATATCATTACCTTCTTTATACCAAAGCTTAGTTATTAATTTTACAGCATGGACTTTGCGATTTGTCTCAATGCTACTGTGCAAGCAATCGAAATAACTTATAATCCATTTTTGATAATTTTAACGCGCAGCCTTATACCACACTGCGTTATTAGAATTGTGCGAATTTAAAGACAAGAAAGAGGATGCTAAAAATGCGCTTATTACACACAATGCTTCGCGTTGCTGATTTAGACAAATCAATTGAATTTTATACGCAGGTATTAGGTATGAAAGAGCTGCGTCGTGCAGACAATGAAGAGTACCGCTACACCCTTGCTTTTGTCGGTTATGGTGATGAAAAAGATTCGACAGTGCTTGAGCTTACTTATAACTGGGATACAGACAGCTATGATTTAGGTAATGCATACGGTCATATTGCTATTGAGTTTGATGATATTTATAAAGCTTGCGAAGACATTAAAGCTGCTGGCGGTAATGTGAGTCGTGAGCCGGGTCCTGTTAAAGGCGGCACAACTGAAATCGCGTTTGTTAAAGACCCAGATGGTTATGCGATTGAGTTAATTCAGAAAAAAGATAACAACACTTTTTGATTGATAGTGGCTATTTCAGCAATTGCTGAGATAGCCACTTTGCGAGTACTTTTTCCAGTTCAGTAAAATTAATTGGCTTTGCGATATGGTCGCTGATACCAATTTTTGAACTTCTTTCGATGTCGTCTTTCATTGCATTGGCACTGACTGCAATAATTGGTGTATTAAAACCTGACCTTGCTAATAAATTTTCACTGGCAGTTAAACCATCCATCACCGGCATTTGGATATCCATTAAAATCAGTGCGTAGTCTTTTGTTAGGGTTTTCTCACACGCAATTTGTCCATTTTCGGCCAATTCATAACTTAGACCTAATTGAGTTAAATACTTCGTGATAACAATTTGGTTAATTGGGTTATCTTCGGCAATTAATATAGGCTTATCGACTGAGTTAAAATCAAATTGAGAGTCTTTATCTAACTGATCCACTTTAGCGCTTACACCTTCTGGATATAGCGTTTTAAAACTGACATTAACCGTAAACTCGGTTCCTTTGCCAAGCTCACTAATTATCGCTATACTCCCTGCCATTAAATCAATCATCCCTTTACTAATTGCAAGCCCAAGGCCTGTACCGCCATATTCACGGGTGATATTACTTTGCGCCTGAACAAATGGATTAAACAGTGCTTTAATTTTATCTTCTGCGATACCAATTCCTGAATCTTTTACAGAAAACTCAACGTCTGTGACGCATTCGTCTCTATTTAGCAAAGTAAGTGAGAGTACAATTTCCCCTTGGTTAGTGAACTTAACTGCATTCGAAAGCAAATTAATAAGCACTTGTTTAACACGTATTTCATCACACTCAACGATCAAAGATTGTATTGAGGGGACATCTAGATTGCAGCGAATCCCTTTGTTATCACAACTAGGCTTGAATAATAAAATAAGGTCACGACAAAGCGCGACTAAATCACATTCACGCGACTCTAGCTCTATTTTTTTTGCCTCTATTTTTGAAAAATCAAGAATGTCATTAATAACGGTCAATAAAACATCGCTGCAGTTATTAATTTGCCTAACGAACTCTGCTTGCTCTTGCGTTAATTCGCTTTTATTTAGTAACTGTAAAAAGCCCACGATACCATTCATTGGAGTGCGTATTTCATGGCTCATATTCGCTAAGAATTGGCTTTTAACTTGCTCAGAACGCTCAGCCCGATGTTTTTCTAGCTGCAAAGAAGTAATTTGAATATCAATGGTTTCAGCCATGCTATTAAGCGACTCAGCAATATCTTTAAACTCTTGGTAGTGAAAGTCGTCAGTATTTTGTTTGTAATTCCCTAACGCATACTCGCGGCTAAGGGCAGTTATACGATTCAGCGGGTTATGAAGTCGCGCAGTCAGCCAACGGACGAGAATAAATGAAATAACAGAGAGTCCAAAAATTAGTAGTCCTGCTAATACGGCTGTTTGTTTAACGGCGCTGGTGTAACTTGTTTTGGTTTCGTTAATTTGAAACTGTAAGTTCGTTGGTTTGCCTTCGAAGTAAACATTATTAATCGTTGCTTGCCCCATTAGTTTCCCATTTTCGCCCGCATCACCCAAACTAAACAAAATATTTTTTTCTGCTGTGATTTGTACTTGCTTGCCTTCTTGATAAACTGGCTGCTCATTATGTATTGCAAGCCACTTTAACGCTTCGGATAAGGGGACAAAAGACACTAATACGCCCGTTTTGATAATTGGCTCGCTCAGTGAATCTTGCTCATGGAGCAGTGTTGATGTAATAGCCAACAAGGCATTTTGTTTTGCTTGTGCAGGAACAAACAACTCACTCACTTGGGGGTTATCAATAATTTGAATTGTGTTCTGTTGTGTCGATGTTTGGGCGCTATCGAGAATGCTTTTTGTGAGCTTATAGTTCAAATTTAAAGAGGTAATAGGATAACCCTCAACTATAAACCCTTGGTTATCAATAACAATTGCAGCTTTGATTTGCGGGTTTTGGGCGACAAACTCCTGTAGCTGTACTAGCGCGAACTGTGAGTATACAACTTTATTAGGCAATTCAGTAATCGCCTTGATACTACTAAGTAATTGGCTGTTTTTCTCAAGCTTAAATAATAGTTGCTCAAGACTAGCCGCATTATTTCTGGCTTGCCACTGTAAACTAGTGTTTGCCTGATCAATCGAGCTTAAATAGAAACGCCCTGTCATCAAACCTGCAAGTATCAATAAAGGTATAATTACCAGAAGTAAAACACTGATAAACAAGGCGCGACTAAAGCGTGGACTGCTCATTCATCCCCTTCATTGGCAATCGAACGCTCTGCCAACCCTTGCATAAATAACCCCGCTTGCTCAGCAGTTAAGGCTCCACTCCCATAGCGAATAAAACCTTTATTTAATACTTCCCAAACAATGATCATAGATGGCGTTGATAGCATAGGTTTTGTGAATTGCATAGCATCAATTAAGGTTGATAACCATGAACCTTGTTGTGCTTTTAGCTTATTTAAAACCTCTGTATTGATAGGAATATCTTGGAGCTGTTGCCAAATCATTGTTTGGAACTTTTCTGCTTGAACCAATTTAGCAAATTTGAATAAGTTTTCTTTATTTGCACCATTTAGGCCATCATTTGGAAACGCCAGTACAAAAGTAGAGTAATAAGGCTGCATATACTCACCATTGAGTTTCGGTAACTGTTGCATCCCTAAATTATCACCAAGCGCCTGATCATAAGTTTTTAATGCCCATGCACCATCAATAGTAAATGCGGCTTGCTGCGCTTTAAATGCGTTATTTGAACAAGTGTAATCGCACTGTCTATCAACGAGGTTTTGTTTACTTAAATCCCAAACAAATTTGAGAGCAGATTGCATTGCAGGCGTGTTTAGCTGAGCTTTATTATCTACAATTAGATCACCATTAAAAGCCGATAAAAACGGAATAAACCAGTACATCTCCATAAAACTCCATGTAACTAGTTTAACCTCTTCAGGCAAGGATGATTTAAAGCTATATATATCCTGCCAATTTTCTATTGGCTCTTTAACGTACTGCTTATTATAAAAAAGTAGCAGGTGATTACCTTGAATAATGGGAATACCCAAGAGCTGATTGTTTAGCTTAGCAGTGTCTAAGGTTCGCTTATCTGTAGTGTCAGCAATGAGTGAGCTTGGAATAACACTGTAGTTGGCATATTTATCAAGACCTAAATGATCTGCAGGCACAATAATAACGTCTGTTGAGGTGCTGGTACTGGTGTTTTGTACCAGTCTTACTTTTAGAGCTTTTTGATCAACCGACACAGAATTAACCGTCAAACCACTTTGCTCAGCGAGTGTGCTTAACAGTTGATCAAAATGCTCATGTTTCATGGTATGGGCTAGGTTTATCTTTGCCGCATAGCTATCAAATGTAACTATTAGCATCACTACCCAAAATACTTGCCACACGCTAAGGTTTGCTCATAAATAATGAAAATTATATTTTAGTTAAGCACATATGCCGTACATTGCCTAGCTTAATCAAGGGTTTTCTTGAACCTAAGTGCAGCCATAGCCAAGCCTAAAATAGTAAAGATCAAAAGCCAAATTAAGTCACTGCTCATACTCATTAGATTGACATCTTTTAGTACTATTCCTCTTATTAGCCTTAAATAGTGCGTTGCTGGTAAGCATTCAGCAAGCCACTGCGCCGCCATAGGCATTCCTTCATAGGGAAATACAAAACCAGACAATAAAATGGAAGGTAACAGAATAAAAATAGTCATTTGCATTGCTTGAAGCTGGTTTTTAGCGATGGTCGAGAGCACTAAACCTAGCACTAAACTGGCGCATATAAAGGCAAATGTTGCGACAACCAGTGCCATTAAACCACCGTCAAAAGGAATATGAAATAATATCTTGCCCATTCCTAATATAATAAATAGCTGAATAAAACCAATGAAGATATAAGGCACCACTTTACCTATCATCAACTCAAGTGAGCTTAAAGGTAAGGTTATTAAGAGCTCCATATTGCCTCGCTCTTGCTCTTTAACAATTGCAGCAGAGGTAAACATAATCATAGTCATGGTCAAAATGACAGCTGCTAAACCTGGCACAATATTAACCGCAGAGCGCTGCTCAGGGTTATAAAATAAGGTTGTTTCAAAGGTAGGATAAGTTCTATTCGCGGGCTTATCGAGCAGTTCAGCAAGCGGCATGTTGCGAAGCGATTTAATGCTCGACGCTACCATTGTATCTGAGCCATCAACTAACCAATGCGCAATTGGCCTGACTAACGACTCATTACTACCATCTGGTAAACCAAAACCGACTGTTGGGTGTTGAGCAAGCCGGTTTGCTACATCGTGGGGTATAAAAAGCACGGCGCGCACTTTAGCACTGGCTATTGCTGTTTGTGCTTGCTCTATACTGTTATAGTAATCTGTCACTTTGACCACATTTGTGGCTGATACTGTTTGTACTAAAATGCGGCTGAGAGCAGTGTGACTATGATCGACTACTGCAACAGGGATATCCTTAACATTAGTGTTAATAGCATACCCAAATAGAATCAGCTGGATAAGGGGGATCATTACCACCATAGCAAATGTCATTCTATCACGGCGTAATTGTAATAACTCTTTGCTTACAATAGCTTTTATACGGCTTAAAGAGGTAACAATATTCATTGTCTGCCCTGCCCTGTACAAGTTACAAACACGTCCTCAAGGCTTGGGCGAACAATATTTACTTGCCACGTATCCTTACAAAATGATTGCTGTTTTATAAACTCAACGGGATCTTGAACATCTTTTTTCACTAATACTCGCAATTGTGCGCCTAACTGAGTCGCCGAGATAACTTGATCGATTGTTGCGAGCTGTTTTTTTAATTCTCTAGTTTGCGCCCCAGCTATTTCTACAACATAGGCATGCATGTCTGTCATTAATTGTTTTGGTGAGCCATCGGCGCGTTTAATACCGGATTCTAAAAT
This sequence comes from Pseudoalteromonas sp. Isolate3, assembly GCF_022398505.1. Taxonomy (NCBI): domain Bacteria; kingdom Pseudomonadati; phylum Pseudomonadota; class Gammaproteobacteria; order Alteromonadales; family Pseudoalteromonadaceae; genus Pseudoalteromonas; species Pseudoalteromonas sp. Isolate3. Next base: position 9,826 of record NZ_JAKEVN010000125.1, read on the forward strand.
TGCTAAACGATGACAGCGCTCCGCTTCATCCATGTAGTGAGTAGTGACTAATATTGTGGTACCGGCATTACTTAAATCAAAAAGTGTTTCCCAAAAGTCACGGCGATTTTGTGGATCGACTGCCGATGTTGGCTCATCAAGAAATAAAATTTTCGGTTTATTGATCACTGCAGCAGCCAATGCCAAGCGCTGCCTTTGGCCCCCACTCATACTTCCGGCCATTTGTTCCGTTCTTTGATCAAGACCGTAGGTATGGAGCAATTCATCAATTCTTTGTTGTTTTTGCCGCTTTTTTAAAGGGTAAAGCGCAGCCATGAACTGGAGGTTTTCAAGTACAGTTAAGTCGCTATAAAGTGAAAACTTTTGAGTCATATAACCAAGTTGTGTTCTCAGCTTTTCTGCATCTTTTGGCAGGCTCAAGCCAAGCACATTGATATCACCGGCGGTTGGCTTCAATAAACCCGTAAGCATACGTATTGCAGTCGTTTTGCCACAACCATTGGGGCCTAAAAAGCCATAAATTTGGCCTTGCTGAATGTCTAGATCAAGGTTATCAATCGCTGTTAAATCGCCAAATTGTTTTATCAAGCCTTTGGCATGGATCACCGACTCAGTCATGGCATAACCACTTGGGCAGGTACGCCTGTTGGTAAGTTATTCTCAGTTGCAGGTAGTGTTACCTCAGCAAGATACATTAAACGCGCGCGCTCTTCCTGATTTAGGGCATAAAAAGGAGTGAAAGCAGGCTCTGTGGCGATCCAAGTAAGTTCGCCTTCAATCTCTTGATCTATGCCGTCTACGCGAACCATGAGCCTCATGCCCTGTTTGAGCTTGGCGCGATATGGTTCTGGGATATATACGCGTGCGTATGGTGCGCTGTTCGCTTGAATAATAACCACAGGGCTTCCTTTAGTAACTCGCTCACCTACATGCCAAGGCAAATTATCGACTCTGCCGGAACGCATCGCTTTAATTGTCAGATCTGAAAGATATTTTTGTTGTACTTTTAGCTCAGCTTCTGCGGCTTGAACTTGCGCCTTTGCACTATTAATATCTTCGACACGAGAGCCATTTGTTAGCTCTTTTAGGTTCTGCTTTGCTGATTCTAAATTTGCAAAAGTTTCATCCCGTGCGGCTGTTGCGCTGTCTAAGGTTTCTTGGCTTGCGAGCTTATCTTTAAATAACGTTTTTGCTCGGCGAAAATTAGCTTCGCTTTGTGTGTATGCAGCATTTGCCGCTGCTACTTTGGCTGATGTCGCAGCAACCTCTTCTGGGCGAGCACCATTTAAAGTTTTTTCAAGAAATGCTGTTGCTTGAGCTAGTTGCGCTTGAGCTTTGGCTACTATGGCTTGTTGAAGCTCAGCATCGAACTGTGCAATTACCTGCCCTTTTTCAACTAACTGACCTGCTGAGACGGGTAAATCAATCAGTACTTCGTTAGTTGTTGCAGGATGGATCACACGTTCACGCTCAAGAGTCCCTAGCGCTACTCCCTCATTAGAGTCTGAACAAGCTGAAATAACTAAAGAAATAAATATGAGTACAACACGTTTAGCTAACATTTTAATTTCCTTACGGTTAGCTGATGAGTTGCTAAATACTATAAAGTAATAAAATGTTCAGTAA
>NZ_JAKEVN010000126.1:0-11352 GCF_022398505.1 Pseudoalteromonas sp. Isolate3
TTACTAAATAACTCATTTAACTGCTCATCAGATAAGGCATCAGTTAATGGATGATGATCGTCTGCAATAAGCCCTTGCCCTATCATGACTTGCTGCCACGCAACTTCAGCAAATAGCTCATCGTCTTCTCTTACGAGCTTGCCGCTGGTTTTAAATAGCTCAATTTTATTTTTGAGGCTGCTTGGAATATCCATGCCTTTACAAAAACGCCAAAATGCAGTGTCATCACGTTCAGTTAGCTTGTAATGAAGGATAATAAAGTCACGAATTCGCTCAAATTCTGTTTTACTTTGTTTATTAAATTCATCAACTAAGCTTTGCTTAATACCTTGATGAGGAAAAAACTTAATTAAACGAATGGCTGCACTTTGAATTAAATGAATACTGGTCGATTCTAAAGGCTCTAAAAAACCACTCGATAAGCCAACCGATACCACATTTTTATGCCACTGCTTTAAACGACGCCCTGTTTTAAATTTAATAATACGTGGCTCTGTCAATGGCTTAGCTGGTAAGTTGTCCAGAAGCTGTTGTTTAGCTGATTCATCAGATAAGAAACGAGACGAATATACAAGGCCGTTTCCTACACGATGCTGTAATGGAATTTGCCATTGCCAACCAGAGTCTTTTGCAATTGACCGTGTATAAGGAATTGCATCCGTAGCGGATTCACTTTGCACTGCAACAGCACTATCACAAGGTAGCCAATGTGACCAATCTTCAAACCCTGTATTGAGTGTTTCTTCTATCAATAAGGCACGCAGGCCTGTGCAATCAATAAATAAGTCGCCATCTATTTGCTTGCCATTTTGCATCAGCAAAGAAGAAATATATCCGCTTTGATGGCATTGATTAATCGATTCAATTTTGCCTTCGATACGTTTTACGCCCCGTGATTGCGCTAATTCTTTTAAGAACTCGCCATATCGTGTGGCATCAAAGTGATAAGCATAATGTAAGCCTGCTAATTGGGTATTAGGAATATGACTAAGGTGGGAAAATTTATGTGCTTTTGCAGCTTGGTAATTAAGTGAGAAATCCCAAAAATCAGGCGCGTTTTGTGTTTGATTTGCTTTTAGCCAAAAATGATAAAACTCACAAAACGGAAAGTCTTTACCTATCTCACCAAAGGCATGCATATAGCTATGGCCTTGGCTGCGCCAATTTTCAAACTCGATACCTAGTTTAATCGTTGCGCCAGTGGCCTTTATAAATTCTGTTTCAGAAATGCCAAGCGCACCATTTAGATGCAAGATAGGTGGAATGCTCGCTTCGCCTACACCAACAGTGCCAATTTCTGCTGATTCAATAAGCGTGATATCAAGCACTTTCCCAAGCACTTTATTAAGTAACGCAGCGGTTATCCAACCAGCGGTACCACCACCGGCAATCACTACCTTTGTAATTTTTTTTGATTCCATAGTACACCTAACGCCAAATTCAATTCATTGAGTGTAGCTCACTGATATAAAAAAGCCCTTGTAAAACAAATCACAAGGGCAATTTTCTATCGCTGTTTTAGCTAATTACAGCTTATAGCTGAAGCCTAAAAGGAATGTACGACCGTAGTCTTGGTAATCACGTACTTGAAGTGAGTTATCACCTTGTAGTGATGTAAACGGCTCTTCAGTGATGTTCTGTACTTGGAAAGTGACAGATAAACCGTCAAGGCTCTCTACACCACCTTCGCTGAAGTCATAACCAATTTGAGCATCCCAAATTGTTTCGCCTTTAATATCAACTTGTGTAGTAGCAAAACCTAAACCGTATACGTCACCTTTAAAGTCGCTACGCTTACGCATGCTGGTACGCGCTTGGAAACCATTACGCTCAAAGTAAACTGTTAAGCTATCGATTTGATCAGATAGGCCAGGTAGCTCATAGTCGTTACCATTTTGGTCAGTTAAGTCTTGCTCAACACCTGTATGGCTTGCGATTAGGCCAAAACCGTCTAAAGATTCGCTGAACATTGTGAACGGTAGTGTTAATGAAAGCTCATAACCCCAAAGGTCACCAGAACCACCATTTACTTTACCAGAACCAGTACCTGTTGAAGTCGCAGGGATTTCACCAGTAGACGGGTCAGCTACACCACTCATATCAATTTCATAAGTACCATCGAAAATCCACTGAGTGATATCTTTGTAGAATACAGCTGCAGCGAAATAACCTTCTTCATGGAAGTAATTTTCGTAGCTTAAATCAAAACCAGTTGCTTCTTTAGGCTCAAGCTCTGGGTTACCACCAGATACACTCCAGTAGTTACCGTTTTCATCTGGTTGTTGATTATAAGATGCATTAACTGATGAGTTCATTTCGTCTAAGCGAGCACGAGAAATCGTTTTCGCTGCGCCGAAGCGTACAGTTTGCTCTTCATCAATTGCAAACGATAAATTGATGCTTGGTAAGAAGTGGCTGTAGTCATGGCTTACATCGGTCTCTGATACAACAACTAAACCATCAACAGTGTTTGCAGCAAAACCCTGTGAAGACTGTTCAGTTTTCACATAACGAACACCAATATTACCTGTTACAGGGATTGAACCCAGCTCAGCATTGATATCAGCTTGAGCAAAGAATGCTGTTACTTCTTCTTGTACAGTCCAAGATTGTGTTTTGTGCTTTGAATCAGTAAGGCTTTCTTGAAGAAGGTTATAATAACCATCATTTACTAAACCATTTGTATCATAAGCAACCATGTTACCCATGCCGATGAAATCAAGACTCGCTGTACCTAAGCGGTATTGCTCCGGGATTGATACCATGCCAGGGTTCGATAAAGAGAAGTCTTTTAATGTCATGAAGTAACCTTCCGACAACTTACTCTTTTCACGGTCACGGTATGACATACCAAATGACACTCGGCTGATGTAAGCATTATCAAGTACTTTGCTTGCAGCAAGTTTTAATGTGCTTAGTTCATCATTAATTTCTGGCGCATTAATAAAGCCATCTTGCGCTGTATTTTGATACTCAGTACCTGTTAAACCATACTTGTCATTAAGTGCAGCACTTGCACCCCAAGATAATGGGCCACCAAGTTGAATTAAGTCGTAGTCACTGTAATCAAGGTTATGACTAAATTGCGCGCCAGTGTTACCACCGTCAAACTCATAGCCGATTGTATCAGCAACACCATTCGCGTCACCTCGACCTGTACCTGAGTAGCTTTCGATACTCCAAATTTGACGTTCAACCTCAGAACGGCTTACGTCAAATTCTACTGACCAATCATCGCTAATGTCATATTTTGCATTAAAACCAAACTGAGTGAGCTCAGCATTACGCTCTTCGTAGTCATTACGAACAACAACACGTTGGCCTTCTGTTACTGCACTAGTAATGAAACCAGTGTCAGCGTCAACAACTGCTGAACTTGGGTCGATTGAACCTTGGCCCCATGCGAATGGAACTTCTATACCACGTAGGATTTTTTCATCTGAGAAATCTACATATAAGGCATCAAATGTCATGTTTAAGCGATCAGTCGGCGCAGCTTCAATTACAAGCATTGCTGTATCACGCTCAAGAGTCGATGAACGTACAAATGGCTTAGCACCACCTAAAATTGAGTATGTATTGCCATCTTCACCCGTAAACTCAGGATAACCCCACGAGTTCCAACGTTTTTCTTGGTTTGGTGAGCTCATCGTGTTGTATGCAAATGCAACACCGATTGTGTCATCAGCAAATTGGTCAATGTATGAGAACGTACCGCGGAAACCTTGGTCGTCACCGTCTGGATTTAATTTATCAAAACCTGTTTGCTCATATTGACCGTTGAACATGATAACTTGTTCACCTTTACTTAAAGGTTTCACAGTTTGCATGTCGATTACACCAGCAATACCTTCAGCTTCAATACCTGCACTTGGTGTTTTGTATACCGTTACGCCACTCATAATTTCTGATGGATAAAGGTCAAATTCTACACCACGGTTGTCACCGATTGATACTTGCTCACGACCGTTGAATGTCGTTGCACTTTCGTTTTCACTGAAACCACGAACACTTACACGGCTAGCTCGACCGTCTAGGCGTTGTGCTGTTAAACCAGGAAGGCGTGCGATTGATTCTGCAATTGATGAATCAGGTAATTTACCGATATCTTCTGCAGAGATTGACTCAACAACTTCAGGAGTGAAGCGTTTAGTATTAATAGATTCTACAACACTGCCACGAAAACCTTTAACTTCGATAACTTCAACGTTATCGTTTTTCGCTTTTTGGTCTTCTTCTGCAGCATACGCTACAAAGCTATTTAAACCTGCGGCTGTTAAAGCCAGAGTTAATATACTTGGTTTGAACATAGACATGATGTTTTCCCATTACCCAAATTGTAATGCCAACGTGTTGCAGTTATTCATTAACATAATAGCTGAAATTCGCTGACTGATTTTGTTGTCGAATTGAATATTAACGCTCTGATTATTTTCTTAACAAATTTATGCATACGTATTCAGCGTAGCTCACCCTCACAAAAATTAACAACATTTTTACAAAACCAACCTTCAAGCCACTGAATTTAAAGTGTTTAATGATTTTTACGTCTGAGTTAATAGTAATGAAACATTTTTGCTATATTTAAGAACCTAATTTGGTTACAGAAATGGATGCTAAGCCATTTATCTCGCTTAAATAGCGACATGACGCAATTATATTAGGAACAGACCTGCACCAATGATAATTGGTCTTACCAATTATGATGGTGCACCATTCTGGTGTAATCCAGCTATTTTATGCACCAAGCTGGAGTTTTCATTTGTTGATAAGAGAAGGAATATCTAATTGGTAAGTTTTATTAATTGATATTCGAGTTGTTTACTTTTAAATCAAGTTAATGAATTTTACTGAGCACATAGATGAATTTGGCGTGCATACGTATGCAGAGTTTTTACAGTATCTCACCCTTCACGTATGCTTTTGACATTCCGGCAACATATTGCATTAACGGTTGCCTAACAGTTTACATACACTGAGTGTCACGATGGAGAAAAACATGGCTCAAAAGCAGTGGTATAAAGGTGCGGTTATTTATCAAGTTTACCCGCGCAGTTTCCAAGACACCAATGGCGATGGCATTGGTGATATCAAAGGTATCATTGATCGCATTGATTACATTAAAAGCCTAGGTGTTGATGCTATTTGGGTTTCACCTTTCTTTAAATCGCCAATGAAAGACTTTGGTTATGACATCAGTGACTACCGTGATATCGACCCATTGTTTGGTAACCTTGATGATTTTGATGAACTCATTGCACAAGCGCACCAACGTGATATTAAAATCATTATAGATCAGGTATTGAGCCATACCTCAGATCAACATCAATGGTTCCTTGATAGCCGTGAAGATAAAACTAACGACAAAGCAGATTGGTATGTATGGGCTGATGCAAAGCCGGACGGTACACAACCAAATAACTGGTTATCTATTTTTGGTGGCCCTGCATGGCAGTGGGAACCGCGTCGTGGTCAATATTACTTACATAACTTTTTTGCTGAGCAGCCAGATTTAAACTTCCATAACCCTGAAGTACGTAAAGCGGTATTAGACAATGTTGAGTTTTGGCTTAAGAAAGGTGTTGATGGTTTCCGCTTAGATGCCATTAACTTTTGCTATCACGATGCTCAATTACGGGATAACCCTGCTAAGCCACCAGAGAAGCGTCAAGGCCGTGGCTTTAGCGAAGACAACCCATATGCGTTCCAGTATCACTACTACAATAATACGCAACCTGAGAATCTGAGTTTTATGCAAGACATTCGTGCCCTATTAAACAAATACCCTGGCACAGTTGCATTAGGCGAAATCTCATCTGAAGATTCACTTGCAACCATGGCTGAGTACACATCAGGTGGTGACAAACTCCATATGGGTTATAGCTTTGAGCTGCTTACCAATGACTATAGTGCTGAGTATATTCGTACAACTGTAAGCACCCTAGAGCAGCGCATGACTGAAGGCTGGCCATGCTGGGCTTTTAGCAACCACGACGTAGAACGCGTTGCTAGTCGCTGGAGTAAAGGCGATACGATTGAGCCACAACAATGTAAGATGCTAACAGCCCTACTAGCCTCTTTACGTGGCAGCGTATGTATGTACCAAGGTGAAGAGCTTGGCCTAGGTGAAGCTGAAGTCGCTTTTGAAGACCTACAAGACCCATATGGCATCACATTCTGGCCAAACTTTAAAGGCCGTGACGGTTGTCGTACACCGATGCCTTGGGATGCAACGGATGCAGAGCAAGCTGGCTTCTCATCAGTAAAACCTTGGTTACCTGTGGGCGATGCGCACAAATCAGTTGCGGTAAATACGCAAGATCAAGATAAAGATTCGATTTTGAATGCCTACCGTGAATTTATGGCATGGCGTAAAGACAAAAACGTTCTCTTAGAAGGCGATATTGAATTTATAGATACGCAAGAGCCTGTGCTTGCTTTTTATCGAACGCTTAACGACACTAAAATGCTTTGTGCATTTAACTTGGCTGCGCAAAGTAGTGAACTGACAATCTCTGACTCTGTGTCTTCACAGCATACTGAGATCTCTCATCACACAGCTGAATTAAACAATAATACAGTCACTCTGCCCGGGTTCGGTTGCTTTTACGCAACCCTGAATTAAGAATCAGTTGTTAAAAACCAAGCCCTGCTATTGCAGGGCTTTTTTATGGAAGATTGCTATTAATGGTTCATGGTTTTACTATTTATGTAATCCGTTAGCGCAAATAACACCCCCGACACCACAAAAGTAACATGAATTAACACCTTCCAGAGTAACTCATCTGTGGAATGATTGTTTGAGCTGATAAACACTTTTAAAAGCTCGACAGCCGATATAGCAACAATTGCACTGATCAATTTCATCTTAAGACCCGAGAAACCAACCTTACCCATCCAAACAGGTCGATCTTCGTGATTTTCTATATTTAACTTTGAAACAAAGTTTTCGTAACCACTGAAAATGATAATAAGCAAAAGCCCTGCTAGTAGCGCAGTGTCAACTAAGGTCAAAATGCCCACCAAAAGCTCTTGGTTTGACGCAGTGAACGTATTTAAGGCCATACTGTATAAGTATTTAAAGAACTTTAGCAGCAGTAATACCACAGCGACTAATAAGCCAATAAAGAATGGCGCTAATAACCAACGCGAGCGAAAAATAAAACTCTCAACAACGTGTTCTAGCTTGCTTGGTACTTTCTTTATTTTTGAATGAGTCACTTGTTCAGACATAACTTAATTCACTTTTCTTTTTAAAATTAGCGCGATAATACGTGTATTAGCTTCACCATTGCTAGCCTTAGAGGTAAAAATAGTGGTTATTTTTTGCTTATCTTTACGATAAAAAAATTTCGTTATCTTTTTTTGAAATTTAGTTTATAAATTCACTCAAGCAAAGTGAGATACACATTGCGCACCATTACTGTGCAATTGAGCCGGTAATAATTACTTTTGTTGATTAGGAATAATTAAATGAAAAAAGCATTGCTAGCACTAATTTTGGCACCTGTTTTAAGCGTGTCAGCAACGAATGCAATCGCTAATGAAGCACCAGAAGCATCAGCTGAAATGATCAAAGAATACACCGAAATGTGTTTAAACTGGGCAAAAGATGATGACATCAGCAACGAAGAATTAAAGCCATACGTATTAAAGTGTGTGAACGATGAGCTTGAAGCTGAAGGCTATAAAAAAGTAAAAGACGTACAAATCTAATTTTACGCCAGCTTAGAATATGGAAAACCGGAATGACACAAAGATGTGCGCTCCGGTTTTTTGTTATTAATTGCTGTAATAATCAGCGAATGCACTTAATAAAAATAATGACGAACCTATCATGAATAACACCACCCCCAATGTGGTATATTCTATAAATGCAGGTAAAAATAAGGTACTACCAAAGAAAAAGGCGCATGCTGATAATATATTTACCAACGCATTAACCCTAGGTGCGAGTGTAAACTTCATAATTATTCTCTACTCCGTTAACTCAGGGATAAAGTGAAACGCTTTAACGATACGGTTCCAACTATTAATCTCTAACACAATTGCCGTCAGTGCCACGACATCTTTTTCAGTAAATATTAAAGACACTTGGTTGTACACATTGTCTTCAACATGCTTATCAATGACATTTGTTAATGCTTCTGCCCAGGCTAATGCTGAAACTTCTTCCTCTGAGAACACTGGAACTTCACGCCAAGCAGCCAATACATCTAATCGTTGCTGATGCTCTCCATGGCGTCTTAACTCTGCTGAGTGCATATGCTGACAAAATCCACAGCCATTTATTTGCGACACTCTGAGTCTTACTAGATCTACAATCCTACTAGTTATTTTTGAATCTTCTGGTAGTGTGCTCAGTCCAGTTAAATGTTCAACAAGTCCTGGGTTAAGTGAATATACCTGCTGTTGGGATAAACGAGTTTGCATTATAAATCTCCTATCTTAATAATGGAGACAGAATAGCAACTGATTAAAAGCAAAGATTGGTAAAAAACGACATTAGCAAATGTCATAAAAGCACAAAAAAAAGGATTGCAACTGCAATCCCTTTTTATGATCTAAATAGATGTAAACTTACTTTTTAGTCGCCGCTTTTTTCTTAGGCGCTTTCTTTTTACTCTCTTCTACCCATTTCCCATTTTGGTAGTGAGCAGTCCAGCCTGTGGCTTTGCCATCTACTTCACTCATTACATACTGCTCTTTATTTTTACGGCTGTAACGTACAATTGAAGGATTGCCATCAGGGTCTTGTGCCGGCGCATCGGCAAGATAGTAAAACTTTTCAGAAATGCGGTCTCTGAAGCGTTTTAACTCTTCAACTTTAGGCGCACGCGTTTCACGTGATTTAGGGAAGGTATTTGCAGCTAAGAAAATACCCGATGCACCATCACGCAGTACAAAATAAGCTTCTGATTTTTCACACTCTAGCTCAGGTAAATGAACTGGATCTTCCTTCGGCGGTGCAGCTTCACCATTTTTAAGTAACTTACGAGTATTTTTACACTCTTCATTACTACAGCCAAAGTACTTACCAAAACGACCTGATTTTAACTGCATATCTGAACCACATTTATCACATTCAATAATGGGGCCGTCGTAACCTTTAATTTTAAAGGTACCTTGTTCAACGATATATCCTTTACACGCAGGGTTGTTACCACATACATGTAATTTGCGTGTTTCATCGATTAAGTATGAATCCATTGCCGTTTCACAGATTGGACAACGCTTCATTTGCATCAGTGATTCTGTTTCGACGTCTTCAACATCTGCAGCAATTGCTTCATCGCCTGGCACCAAGTTCATAGTTGTTGTGCAACGCTCTTTTGGTGGCAGGTTGTAACCCGTACAGCCTAAGAACACACCGGTTGATGCAGTTCGGATACCCATCTTGCGACCACAGGTTGGACAATCGATGTCGGTTTCAACCATTTGATTTTGGCGCATACCGCCGTGCTCTTCATCACCTGAGGCAACTTCAAGCTGGGTTGAAAAATCCGCATAAAACTTATCTAGTACTTGTGTCCAGACACGTTCACCTTCTGCGATATCATCCAGACGACCTTCCATCTTAGCGGTAAAATCAAAGTTCATTAGATCTTCGAAGTTTTCAACTAACCGGTCCGTAACAATCTCACCCATTTTTTCAGCGAAGAAACGACGGTTCTCAACACGCACATAACCACGGTCTTGAATTGTTGAGATGATAGATGCATACGTTGAAGGACGACCGATACCACGCTTTTCTAATTCTTTAACTAAGCTTGCTTCACTAAAGCGTGCTGGTGGCTTTGTAAAATGTTGTTTAGGGTCTAACTCTACTAGCGTGAGTACATCACCTTCTTTAACTGCAGGCAGTGACTGATCTTCTTCGTTTTTCTTACGAACAGCTGGCTGAACTTTTGTCCAACCGTCAAAGCGAAGCACACGGCCTTTTGCTTTTAATTGATAATCACCCGCGCCAACCGTTAAAGTTGTTAAATCGTATTCTGCAGGGACCATTTGGCAAGCAACAAACTGACGCCAAATTAGTTCATATAACTTTTTAGCATCGGCCTCAACACCATCTAAATGACCAGATAACACAGTGACACTCGAAGGACGAATCGCTTCGTGAGCCTCTTGTGCATTGCCTTTAGAACTATAGCTGATAGGTGCTTTAGGTAAATACTTTTCACCAAATTGCTCAGTCACGTAATCACGACACATTTCAACGGCATCTTTCGATAAGTTAGTTGAGTCGGTACGCATGTAAGTAATGTGGCCAGCTTCATACAAGCGTTGAGCCAACATCATCGTCTTCTTAACACCATAACCTAGGCGCGTACTTGCTGCCTGTTGCATGGTTGAAGTAATAAATGGTGCACTCGGTTTACTCTTGCTTGGCTTTTCTTCAACACTAATGACCTTGTAGTCAGCTTTTTCAAGTTGACTAACGGCAGACATCGCCTGCTCTTCATTAACTGGCTTAAAAGGCTTGTCAGCGTGTTTGGTAACTTCTAACCTTAAAGCTGCTTCAGTATTTTTTACATCAGCGTGGACATCCCAAAACTCTTCAGGAATGAATGCTTTAATCTCACGTTCGCGTTCAACGAGTAGACGCACCGCGACAGATTGAACACGACCAGCTGATAAGCCACGAGCAACTTTTGCCCATAATAGCGGCGACACCATAAAACCTACAACACGGTCAAGGAAACGACGTGCTTGCTGCGCATACACCATATCAGTGTTTAGTTCGCCCGGTGTTTCGAATGCCTGTTGAATAGCATTTTTCGTAATTTCGTTAAAAACAACTCGCTTATATTTTTCAGGCTCGCCACCAATAATCTGTTCGAGGTGCCATGCAATGGCTTCCCCTTCTCTATCCAAATCGGTTGCGAGATAGATTTTATCTGCATTTTCAGCAAGTTTTTTTAATTCTTGAACAACTTTCTCTTTGCCGGGTAAGACTTCGTAATGTGGCTCCCAGCCTTTTTCAGGATCAATACCCATGCGGGCAACAAGATTTTTATAATCGCGTTGCTTTTTATAGGCAGCTTTTTCTTCTGGTGACATTTTTCGAACTTCAGCAGGCGTTTTCGTCGCTGCAGTTTTCGTTTTGCCTGAACCTGAAGTTGGTAGATCACGCACATGCCCAACACTGGACTTTACGATGAAATCGTTACCTAAGTATTTATTAATTGTTTTTGCCTTTGCTGGAGACTCTACAATTACAAGTGATTTGCCCATAGCTGCCTATTTCTGACCGAATATTTTAAAAGTTTTTTGCCCTTATAAATGTATATCCATCACATTAAACAAATAAGTATGATTTTTTAACATTGGAGCACGAATATTTATAGG
>NZ_JAKEVN010000127.1:0-11188 GCF_022398505.1 Pseudoalteromonas sp. Isolate3
GGTATAACCCATAAGGTAATTACTTTTAGTAAAATATTTACAGAGTGAATGCCTAACAAGCTAACGCTAAAGCGAAAGGGAGTACTAGCGACTTGTTTGTATTTACTTACTAAGTGTGCGGAGCTTTTAATACTTTCAATCCAAAACCACCCCAGCAATAATTTTACAAACAAATTGCCCTGGGTCTTTTGTAAAATCAAAAGACTAATTCCTCCCAAAGTCAAAATAATAATTAACAACATTAAAAGGTGAAAAAGTGAATGTATCCAGCTACTCATTTTTAGCCGTTGCTCAAGTTGCTTAGTTCTTGAGAAAAAGTAGAATTTTGCAGGTGATTTATTAGGATTAAATTTTTCTAGTCCAGACAAGTACTCAAAAGCAACATGATACTTGGCTTTATAAGCCTCAAATCCATCGTCTGTAAACTGAAAATCTTCATTTTCGTCTAGTAGAGTATTTTTCTTATCTAAATACTCTAACGCTTCAAGAGCAGCTAATAAACTTTCATTCGTATTATCAGGCTCTGAGGGGAGCTCAAAGCTAATATCATTCTTAATAGATTCCAGATTTAATCGCCATTGCTTAACTAGCTCATGATTAGATGAGAGCTTATCTTGGCCATTACTTTCTGCTTGGTGATCTTTTTCATCGAGGTGTGTAGGGTCATTGCTACTTTCCATATTACTTACAATATCCATATTCAAACAACTGAAATAGATTACTTTTTAAATGTAAAAACTGCAATGTAAATATGCGTAAGATATTGAATTTATAAATGCTCGAGCATTAGTCTGAAAAACCGATCTCCAAGTTTTCTTTCGTAATAAATTAAAAAAGGAGTAGCACGTAGCACGTAGCACGCTACTCCTCCCCCCAAGCCTCGCCTTACATTCATATCTAGAGCGACCTTGATCCAGCAAAGCATAGAGTAGTGAGGAAACAAATCAAGACACGCGCCGTCTTTGGTGAATTATATGGCTTATGAAAAGCTAAGCACTTGTTATTTAATGAATTACCTTACTGACTTATAGTTTCATAATGTGAAACCAACTTTTATTGAGCATTTAATTTTTAAAAATAGCTTTAAATCATCTGTTTTATCAATTGATTAGATTTAATTTACTCGTTAGAGAGTTAAAGCGTTACTTGATAAGTTCAAACCTAAATAACTTAACATTTAACTGGAGGCTCAATGTCTATCCGCAGCACCTTATTAGGTCTTTTCTTTGCAAGCTTTATTTTTCCTGCTTTGGCTCAAGATAATTGCATTGTGAATATAGAAGCCACAAACGAAATGCACTTTTCTAAAAGTGAAATAAACGTATCTGCTAGTTGTACTTCCGTTACTATAAACCTAAAAAACTCTGGCAAGCTACCAGCAACTTTAATGGGACATAATTTGGTTATCTCAAAAAAAGAGGATTTAGTTGGATTAACAAATGATAGCTATGAAGCCGGCTTCGAGAATAACTATGTAAAGCCAAATGACTCTAGAGCAATCGCTGTTTCTAAAGTTATAGGGGGAGGTGAATCAACCTCGATATCTTTCAAAACGTCGCTTATAAATACAAAAGAAGAATATATCTTTTTCTGCGCAACCCCCGGGACATTCGGCAATAATGCAAGGTAGCTTTAGCATAACTAAGTAAAATACTGGCCGTTTACATATTTATCTCGGTCTCACTATCATTTTTTAGAGAATAGGCTGCTTATTAAAAATGACTAAGTTAATGGGAGTTGTATATGGCTCCCATTAAAATTATCAATATCCCCTACCACCCGTTAAATATAACAATCAATATCCGTTCGATTTTCACGCAACTTTTTTAACAATTTGTTGATATAGCTGTTGACGTAAACTGCAAATCACACTACTCTTTTCTGGAAGCGCTTTCATAAGGGCGGTTTTCAACCTCTTTATGGTAGCGCTTCCAGATTTGAAAAATAATCAATTTCGACAACAATATCATGCTCTAATAGCATGAATAACAACGATAAAGAACGAGGGAAACCTGATGCCAAGCCATAACTTTAAAAGAACAAAGTTAGCTTCCAGCTTATCTTTGCTTTTAGGTGCTAGCACCTGCTTATCAGCTTATGCTGAGCAGTCTGAACACAACGACGACATTGAAGTAATTCAAGTAACAGGGTTTAAAGGTAGTATCAAAGAATCAACACAACTAAAACGCTATTCTTCGGGTGTTGTTGATGCGATTTCATCAGAAGATATTGGTAAATTCCCTGATACTAACTTAGCAGAGTCTTTACAACGTATCACAGGTGTATCGATAGACCGCAGTAATGGTGAGGGCTCTAAAGTTACAGTACGTGGTTTTGGTCCAGATTATAATATGGTAACCCTAAACGGGCGTACCATGCCTGCCGCCTCACTTCCTGCTGGCGGGGGCTCACCAAACTCTCGTGCCTATGATTTTGCTAATCTGGCATCAGAAAGTGTTAAATCTGTTGAAGTATATAAAACAGGAAAAGCAAATATCGCATCAGGCGGTATTGGTGCCACAATCAATATCAATACTGCTCGTCCTTTAGACAATCCAGGTTTGATCACGAATATTGGTGTTAAGGCCATGCACGACACAACAAATCGTGTAGGTGATGATATTACACCCGAAATTTCAGGCATTTTTAGTTGGACAGACGAAGAAGCTAAGTTTGGGGTTTCGCTTACTGCAAGCGTTCAAAAAAGAGATAGTTCGGCTGCAGGAGCTTTTGTAAACGAGTGGCGAACAACAGCTTACGACGGCACGATCCCTCAATCTGCAGATGATATTGTTATCGAAAACGCACCTGCTATGGGACAGTATTATTCAATGCCCTCAGACCTTCGATATACAATTGCGGATCGTGAAAGAACACGTACAAATGCGCAATTAACGTTGCAATACAGCCCTGTTGAATCATTAACAGCAACTCTTGATTATACATACTCACAACAAGAGCTCTTTGAGTCGCGAGCTGAGCAATCTATCTGGATGGATAACTATAAAACGCATTTAATTTTTGATGATAATGCAGTTAAAACTCCAATTTACTATAAAGAAGAGCGCAGAGATTTATCCACACGAGATCTCGGTTTAGCTTTACAAGAGCTAAATCAGCTTAATAAAAATGACTCTATTGGTTTAAACCTTGAATACTTTGTTAATGATCGACTTAGTTTTGTATTTGATGCGCACAGCTCAAAGGCAACGAGTGAACCTGATGCGCCTTACGGCAGTTGGGTAAATGCAGGATTAGGTGCAAATGTTGTTGCCTCTCAAGAAGTTGACTTTAGCCGCAAATTACCATCAATGGTGATTGATTTTGATGATTGCAGCCGTGCTAATTTAAACTGTAATGGTGTATTAGACCAAGATGATGTAGGTACTTCTATTCTTGACTCTAACTTCGCACGCCAAGAATCAACCGTTGATGAATTTCGTTTGCTCGGTAAATATGAAATCGAATCAGGCGTAATTGATTTTGGTATTGAATCACGTTCAATGGAAAGTCATTCATTACAATCTCTTACACGTAATACGATGGGTAACTGGGGGATTGAAAACCCTGGAGAGTTACCAGACGGTTACCTTGATCCTACAAACTTCTTAAGTGAACTAGATGGCTACAATACCTCAGGTTCGTTTGATCAAGGATTCACAGGTAGCGCATCTGAAATTGGTTATTGGGCAGCAAGCCAGTACGGCTTTAATTTTGCCGCTGACGGCGCCTTTGCAACAAATCGTACAATAAAAGAAGATATCCAAGCCGCCTTCGTACAATATAAACATCAAGGTGAGATTGGCGATATGCCATTTAACCTCTTAGTTGGTGCTCGATACGAAACGACTGATATCACATCAACAGCAAATATTGATTTACCAAATGCGGTTGCATGGGAAGGTAACAACGACTTTAATGTGCGATATGGTACTGATAAGCAAGATTATTCTCTAAGCTCTGATTATGACCACTTCTTACCTAGCGTAGATTTTGATATTAACGTAGTTGAAGATGTGAAAATTCGAGCCTCATATAGCACAACAATCGCACGACCTACTTATGATAATTTAAGCTCTGCTGCGACAGTGGGAGTGCCTACTGGACCTAGTTTAATTCCAGGTACAACCAATGCACCTGCGTCGACTGGTAACCCAGGCTTAGTGCCGCTTGAATCAGATAATATCGATGTTTCAGCCGAGTGGTATTACAGCGATGTTAGCTATGTTTCTGTCGGTTATTACAATAAAAAAGTTGATAACTTCATAGGCTTAACACCTATGACTCAAAATTACTATGGCTTACGAGATGTATCTGCAGGCCCTCGCGCACAAGCAGCAAAAGCTGAACTTGAGGCAAGAGGTCTAGCTGTCACTGATTCAAACCTATTCCAAATGGTTGCTGCAATGGAAAATGGGGTCGCTTTTGATTCAATGTCTTATGAAGAGTTTGAAGCCGCATACGATATTTTACCTAATAGCGATGACCCGTTAATGGACTTTACAGCTCAAGTCCCTACCAATAACAAAGACGCCAAGATAGATGGTTATGAACTTGCAATACAGCATTTCTTTGGTGATTCAGGTTTTGGTTTTCAGGCAAACTATACGATTGTAAATGGTGATGTTGACTTCAATGTCGCAGCAGACCCAACAACAACGCAATTTGCATTAGTTGGTTTGAGTGATACTGCGAATTTCATTGCAATGTATGAGAATGATAAATTTCAAGCTCGTATAGCCTATAACTGGCGTGATAAATTCTTAAATAATGCTGCACGTTATGTAAATGAGCCCGCATTTACTGAAGAATATTATCAAATCGATTTTAATGTGGCTTATAACTACAGTGAACAACTGTCTTTCTTCTTAGAGGGAATTAACATTACTGAGCAAGACAACCGTCAACATGGTCGATATAAAGCACAGTTATGGAATTTAGACAAAAATGGGGCTCGCTACAATTTAGGTGTACGTTATAACTTCTAACCTATTACTGTAGAAAATGTATATTACGTTTTGTATATACAGCCAAATGCCTATTCGCATATTTGAGTGAACAACTGGGGCTAGAAACTATTTCGTAAGAAGGCAAAAGTACTGTTAAATTAGTTTAAATGAGTCTCTTTTGTAGACTAATTACGATAAGTTTACTTCCTAAAAGATGAACAATTATTGCGAATAGGTATAAAGCCGCTTAATTGAAGCGGCTTTAACATTTAAAGTAAGCATATGAGCAAAAAAATTAATAATATTGTGATCATTGGCGGTGGAGCTGCCGGTTGGCTTACAGCTGGGTTACTATCCAAAGAACACCCAGATAAAAGTATCACCTTAATTGAATCTGCTGATATCGGTATTTCCGGTGTCGGTGAAGGGACGTGGCCATCGATGCGACATACATTGCAACGAATTGGCATAAAAGAAACTGACTTTTTACAGCAATGTGATGCCTCTTTTAAGCAAGGTTCAAAATTCATAAACTGGCGGGGAAAAGAACAGGCAGATAACTATTATCACCCTTTCATGGTTCCTGAAGGCTATAATGAGTATGATGTTCATGCAGCATGGCAGCAGTTGTTTTCTGAACAAAAATACGCCGATGCAATGAACGTGCAAAGCTTTGTTTGTCAAGCTACCCTTGCGCCTAAACAACTGAATACACCTGAATATGCGGGTGTTACAAATTACGGTTATCACCTAGATGCCCATAAATTCGCACAATTTCTCACAAAACATTGTGTAAATACACTCAATGTAAAACGCATTCTCGATAATGTCCTCCACGCCAATAATAATGCTCAAGGCTACATTGAAAGTGTCACTACACAGAATAATGGTGTGATTAACGGTGATTTGTTTATTGATTGCTCTGGTAGTCAAGGACTGTTAATAGCCAAGCACTACCAGATCCCATTTTTAGATCAAAGTCACATTCTTTTTAATAATACTGCTGTGGCAGCGCACTTGCCTTACGAAAGCCCTTCTCAAGATATTGCATCAGCGACTTTATCCACCGCACAATCCGCTGGCTGGATTTGGGATATAGGATTACCTACTAGACGCGGTATTGGCTATACATTTAGTGATAAATATTGTGACGTTGAAACTGCTGTTGAAACACTAAAAAGTTATGCTGCACAATCTGTTGGCATTCAACAAGCTAACAATATTGAAACAAGAACATTACGCTTTACGCCTGGTTACAGAGAAGTATTCTGGCATAAAAACTGTGTTGCAATAGGAATGTCGCAAGGATTTATAGAGCCACTAGAAGCTTCGGCGTTAGCAATGGTTGAATTAAGTATTAGCATGCTAAGTGAACAAATGCCTGTAGACCAAGTACACATGCAGTTGTTGAGAAAACGTTTTAATAAACGTTTTAGGTACCGCTGGAAGCAAGTCATCAATTTTCTAAAGCTACATTATGTATTGAGTAGTCGCGATGATAGTAGCTATTGGTCCGATAACCACCACCATAAAAGTATCCCAAGTGAATTACAGAGCTTGCTAAAACTATGGCAATATCAAGCTCCCAGCCGATTTGACTTTATAGAAAATGAAGAAATTTTTTCTTCTGCGAGTTATCAATACGTGCTTTATGGCATGGGCTTCAAAACCAAGCAAACAAAAAAGCTTGATAACCATACATATCAGATGGCACAAAAACTCTACCAACTCAATCGCAAGAAGATTGCGCAATACTTACAAAAACTACCCACTAATCGACTGTTATTAGAACAATTACAAAGGGAGTAAGGTGGCAAAATGAGACAACAACAAATTAAACAAGTAGTCATAGCTGGCGGTGGTACCGCAGGCTGGATGACAGCTGCCGCGTTAGCTAAATTACTAAATAAAGATATTAAAATCTGCTTAATTGAATCAGATGATATCGGCACTGTCGGTGTTGGAGAGGCAACAATTCCACCTATTCGTACCTTTCATAAATTGCTAGGTATCGATGAACAAGAATTTATGAGGGCCACACAAGCCACATTCAAACTGGGAATTAGCTTTGAGAATTGGCATCAGCCAAACAGTGATTACATTCACTCTTTCGGTATGACAGGTAAAGAATGTTGGGCTGGAGAGTTCCACCATTTTTGGTTGCATTGGCAAAAAATGGGCAATACCGATGATTTCGCAGATTACTG
Organism: Pseudoalteromonas sp. Isolate3; assembly: GCF_022398505.1. NCBI lineage: Bacteria > Pseudomonadati > Pseudomonadota > Gammaproteobacteria > Alteromonadales > Pseudoalteromonadaceae > Pseudoalteromonas > Pseudoalteromonas sp. Isolate3. Next base: position 7,157 of record NZ_JAKEVN010000127.1, read on the forward strand.
CTATGAACTACAGGCAGCTAAGCAAGGTAAATTTGGGATTAGCCCTCAAAACCCAATTAATTACGCATTTCATATGGATGCCAGTCGTTATGCTACATTTTTAAGAGCATTTTCAGAAAACCTCGGTGTCAAACGTATAGAAGGTAAAATTGAACGGGTAAATAAACATTCTGATAATGGCTTTATTAAAAGCTTATCGCTGGATAATAACACTGAAATAGCGGGTGATTTTTTTATTGATTGCACTGGTTTCAAAGGCATACTTATCGAGCAAGCCTTACATACAGGGTTTGAAGATTGGTCTCATTTATTACCTTGCGACAGTGCCGTTGCGGTACAAACAAAAGGAACATCAGACCCTCTCCCTTACACGCGTTCTATTGCGCATCAATCAGGATGGCAATGGCAAATTCCTTTGCAAAACAGAGTTGGCAATGGCTTAGTTTATTGCAGCCGCTATTTAAATGACCATGATGCAACTAAATTACTATTAGATAACCTTATTGGAGACACCCTAACCGAACCAAAAATCATTAAATTTAAAACTGGTCGTAGGCGTAAAGGGTGGAACAAAAACTGTTTAGCGCTAGGTCTTGCCAGTGGCTTTTTAGAACCTCTTGAATCAACAAGTATCCACTTGATTATGACCGGTATCATTCGGTTTATGCGCCTGTATCCTTTTGCTGGTGTAACACAACAAGCTATCGATGAATATAATAAGCAATTGAAGTCAGAGCTCGAAAGTATTCGTGACTTTATTGTTTTGCATTATAAAGTTACGGATAGGCAAGACAGTGAATTTTGGCGTCATTGCCAAGCTATGGAAATTCCTGAGTCACTTGCTCATAAAATCGCATTATTTAAAGAAACTGGCCGAGTATTTTTAGATGATGGCGATATTTTCCGTGTCGACTCTTGGGTTCAAGTCATGCTTGGGCAAGGTGTTAAACCAAAACAATATCATTATGTTGCTTCTTTAATGAATGACCAAGAGTTAAGTCGCTTTATGCAAGGCATTAAACAACAAATTGCCCATCGGTTAGCGCAATTGCCAACTCATAAAGAGTTTATTAACAAGTACTGTCGAATAGATGACTGAGCCCACAGTAAAGCCGATACGATTATTGTTAAAATATGCATAATAAAATTTACTGTAAAGCCGCTTTTAAGCGCTCGCTTTACAGTAATTACAAACTGAGTTAGGCCTCTCTTAATGAGGATTTTAGGCGTCAAGGGTTAGTGATAACTAAAAACACTTAGCGTAAAAATGCTAAAAAGTAAAAACCATGACTCAACGGAGAAAATAATCTAACCACTCAACTTTCAGCTCTTAAATTGTCACTATAACTAAAAAAAAGCCTAACACTAACTCATTAATTATTAAATATTAAAATGACTTACCTAGGTTGTTTTCAGGCTAAACAAAATAAACGGTTGACCGTTTGGACAATAGCCTCTAACCTAAATATGGAAGCGCTACCATAAACAACGCAACAACTTTCAAATCATGCAATACGCATAAAGATGGAAGCGCTACCATAACAACTTAAATTTAGCTGCAAGATTTACTTGCATTTGTTTATCAAAGGTTTCTTTACATGACTCAGCTCACGTTACCAAAAAACTCAACAATGCTTAGCAAAAACTTTATCTATGGCGTTGCAACGGCTTCGTTTCAAATCGAAGGAGCAGCTGATAAGCGCCTCCCTTGTATTTGGGATACTTTCTGTGCGACCCCAGGAAAAATAGCTGATAACTCAAACGGTAATTTCGCCTGTGAGCATGTAAAAAAATGGAAAGACGATATTGAGCTAATCGACTCTTTAGGTGTAGATGCCTATCGCCTATCAATTTCTTGGCCAAGAGTCATAAAGTTAGACGGTACCTTAAATCAAGAAGGTATTAACTTTTACATTAATATTTTAGACGAGTTAATGCGTCGAAATATTAAAGCATTCGTCACTTTATACCACTGGGATTTACCACAGCATTTAGAGGATAAGGGCGGCTGGTTAAATCGTGAAACAGCGTATGAGTTTGCTCGTTATGTTGATCTAGTTAGTAAAGAGCTATCTGGAAAAGTATATTCATATGCAACGTTGAATGAACCTTTCTGCAGCTCGTATTTGGGCTATGAAATAGGCGTTCACGCTCCGGGCATCAAAGGCCGTGAATTTGGCCGAAAAGCCGCTCATCATTTATTACTTGCCCATGGTTTAGCAATGAAGGTGCTAACTAAAAATAGCCCAGAGTCGTTAAACGGTATCGTGCTTAACTTTACTCCATGTTATTCCGTATCATCAAGCGAAGCAGACATTGCAGCAACAGCTTTTGCTGATGACTATATAAACCAATGGTATATGAAACCTATAATGCAAGGAGCTTACCCTGACATCATAGAGCAGTTGCCACCCGCTCACAGACCTGACATTCTAGATGGCGACATGGAGATTATTTGCCAACCTTTAGATTTCTTAGGCGTAAATTTTTATACCAGACTGCGTTATGAAGCAAGTGATACAGATTATTACCATGAACTGCCTCACCAAGCGCCGATGACCGATATTGGTTGGGAAATTTACCCATCTGCATTGACCGAATTATTAGACTCCTTGCATCAAAAATATGATTTGCCGCCAATTTATATTACAGAGAATGGAGCTGCTATGGCGGACAAAATGGAGAATGGAGAGGTGAACGATCAAGATCGTATCGACTATTATAATGCCCATTTAAATGCAGTGAATGATGCCATATTACAAGGTGTTGATGTAGCTGGCTACTTTGCATGGAGCTTAATGGATAATTTCGAGTGGGCAGAAGGTTATTCAAAACGCTTCGGAATTGTTCATGTTGATTACGATACACAAGTACGAACAGTAAAGCTAAGTGGTAAAGCATATAGTCAGTTAATCACGCGCCGATAATAAGACAACAATAATGATAAAACACACTCTTCCCATCTACGAAAAAATAGGCTACGCGATGGGCGATGCCGGCGCTAATTTAGTTTGGCGTGGTGCTTTGGCTTATTTAGCCGTTTTTTATACAGACACATTTGGTATTTCTGCCGCCGCTGCTGCGTTACTTTTTTTAGTTGTGCGCTTATCAGATGGCGTGACAGATATAATAATGGGGATGATTGCAGATAGAACGCAAACACGTTTCGGTAAATTTCGTCCTTGGATATTGTGGTCAACTCCTTTTCTAGCCTTGTTTATGGTGTTGTGCTTCACAACACCTGACATAAGCCCAGCAGCTAAGCTATTTTATGCTTATTTCACTTATATAGGGCTCACTCTAGCTTATACGGTAAGTAACGTACCCTACTCTGCTTTAATGGGGGTTATGACTGGTGATGATCTAGAGCGAACTAAACTGTCTGGCTTTCGCTTTGCCGGAGCATTTGCAGGTGGCTTATTAGTTATGGGCTTTTTACCTGATTTAGTTGCATACTTTGGGGAAGGAAATAGCGCACAAGGTTACCAATACACTATGTATGTATTTGCAGCCTTACTCACTGTACTCATGTTAATCACGTTTGTAAGTACAAAGGAGCGCGTTCAACCTGCAACAAAAACGCAAGTTTCACTAAAAACTGAGCTAACTGATTTAAGTAAAAGCTTACCTTTTATCATTCTTCCTTTATTGGCGATCACATTATTTTTCTATTATCGCGAGCTCTACTCCGGTTTGTTTTTTGCGGCAACAATGATTTTTATGACTGTCGTAATTCGTCGCTTACTTGCAAGCGATCATAGTAAGCTAAGTGGCACTCAACGAGATATGGTTGATTTACTTACAAATAAACCATGGCTGATCTTATTAGGTATGGGCTTTTTAACAATGATGTTTAATGGCATTAAATATGGTGTCATTGCTTATTATTTTAAATATTACGTAGGTAATGAGCTTTTAACTGGCCAATACTTTATAGCTTTATTAATCGTCTCAATTTTCGGCGCGTTGAGTACAGGAAAATTAGCTGAGATTCTGGGTAAACGTACTTTGTTTATCGCTTCATTATTACTA